>CAYRFY010000517.1:0-6006 GCA_964423635.1 uncultured Armatimonadia bacterium
CCGGTGCTCCCGCCGGGCCGCGATATTGTCTGTGCCCCGGGCCGCCCGCATCCATCTTGGCCATCTTCTCGGAGGTCTTCCGGTGATCCATTCAGAACGTGTCGAGGCCCTCAACCACCTGCCATCCCGTGCCGGCGACTACATTCTGTACTGGATGCAGGCCTCACAACGCGCCCGGTGCAATCACGCCCTGGAGTATGCCGTTCGGCAGGCCAACGAGAGCTCCCTGCCGCTGGTGTGCGCCTTCGGCCTCACCCCCGGCTATCCCGAGGCAGGTCCGCGCGTCTATCGCTTCATGCTGGAAGGCCTGCGGGAGACCGCCGCCGCTCTGGAGGATCGCGGCATTGGCTTCGTGTGCCGGATAGGCGCCCCGGACGAAATTGCCCTGGACCTAGTGAACCGTGCGGCGGCGCTGGTCACCGACCGAGGCTATACGAAAGTGCAAAGGGCGTGGAGGGCCACGGTGGCCGCCGAGGCCCCCTGCCCCGTGGTGCAGGTCGAAAGCGACGTCATCGTGCCGGTCCAGACGGTCTCGAATAAGGAGGAGTATGCCGCCAGAACCATCCGCCCCAAGATCCACCGCCTGTGGGAAGACTTCCTTGTCCCCCTGCGAGAGCAAGAGCCGCGGAGCAAGGCCCCGGAGTTGGAGGGAATCGACCTTCAGGATGTCGAAGGCGCCCTGGCAGGGCTGGGGATTGCGTCGGAGCCGCAGGCCCACGGGGATGAGCCGACGACGACTGCGCCGCTTGTACTCGCCCAGGAGGCGGGCGAGACGGGAGGAAGGGGAGCACGGCAAGCGGAATCCGGCGCGGCGGCCTTTGTCGGCGGCGCCTCGCAGGCTCAGGCGCTCCTGCAAGACTTCATCGAGCACAAGCTCTCCGACTACGACGACCGGCGCAATGACCCCTCCTTGGACTACGTCTCGCACATGAGCCCCTACCTGCACTTCGGGCAGATCTCCCCGCTCACCATTGCCCTGGCCGCCATCGAGGCCCGCAGCCCGGGAGAGGAGGCCTTCCTGGAGGAGCTCATCGTCCGGCGCGAGCTGAGCATGAACTTCGCTCAGTACAATGACGGCTACGATACCTTCGACTGCCTCCCCGACTGGGCCCGGTCCACGCTGCTTGAGCACGCTGAGGACGAGCGGGAATACCTCTACACCGAGACCGAGCTGGAGCAGGCGCAGACCCACGACCCGTACTGGAACGCCGCCCAGCGCGAGATGCTCCTGACGGGCAAGATGCACAATTACATGCGCATGTACTGGGGCAAGAAGATCCTCGAGTGGACGGCGGACCCGCGCGAGGCCTTCGCCATCGCCCTGCGGCTCAACAACCGCTACGAACTGGACGGGCGAGACCCCAACTCCTACGCCGGGGTGGCCTGGTGCTTCGGCAAACACGACCGCCCCTGGACCCGACGCCCGATCTTCGGCACGGTGAGGTACATGAACGACAAGGGCCTCAGGCGCAAGTTCGATATGGAGGCGTACGTGAGGAAGGTGGAAAGGTTGCGCTGACGGCCAGCAAGCCCGCGGCTCTGGCGACCCGCACCCGCGCCGCGTCTCAGCGTGTCCCGCTTCACCCCTCGTGCCCCTATTTGGCCCCCGTCCCCGATTCCCGCGAAAAGATGGAATCCTTCTCCCCCCACCTCCGTCATATGCTACAGACGCGAGAAATCAAGCGGAGGTGGCAACCATGACCAACAGAGCATTCGTCTACGCAGGGATCGTCGGGATCGTCGTACTGACACTGAGCATCGGTAGCGCGTTCGCCGGGGGGCCGGCGGCGCCGGACACGGACAAGCCGGCGGTGGCCGCGGGCCAGGGAGTATGCGACGGTGAGGGGCCGCACGGCGTGGCCGCCGGTCAGGGCCAGGGTCCTCGCGACGGCCGGGGCTATCAGCACCAGGGCCGCCGGGGTGAACACCAGGGACTGCGCAACGGCCAGGGCGCCGGCGAGAGGCACGGACAGGGCTACGGAGCCCGCAACGGCCAGGGCGCCGGCGAGAGGCAGGGCCTCCGACATCAGGCCGGGACCGGGCAGGGCGGCAGGCACAATGCACCCGAGCAGGGCCGTGGGCTCAAGCGAGGCCCGCAGGACGGTAGCGGGCACGGCGGCCGAGTGAACTGCGACGGCTCTTGCCCCAACTGCACTCACCACTAGCTGAACACCGACACGAAGGCGTCAAGTCGACACGCGAAGGGACGGCTCACAGCCGTCCCTCCGCCACGTTCTGGGGAGCGAGCCAGCCAGGACCTGTGCCCGGCTCTCTGCAGGCCCCCTGACGATCCCCTCGGGCGCGGGCTATCTCGAGCCGCGATCGCCCTGGGAATCCCGCCGAAAAGCGGTTTCTGTCGTGACGATGTCATCCTGGAGCGTCGGCGTCGCAAGCCCGGGCTTGCGACGCTTGGGCGAAGGATCTCATTGAATGCCGGGGGATTCCTCGAGCTGCTTCCTCCGGGAGCAGACGCTCTCAGAATCACACTCCCACGCGGATGCGGGCCTTTCTGCCGGGGCTTTAGCGTCTCCTCGCTCGCCGTCCATTCGGCGTGTCCGCTGCGTGCTCTAAATCACGCTGCAGAGCCGGCATTCTTGCGAGCAAGGGCCTGTGCCCCGAGTGCTCGCCGAAAGAAAAGTGGAATCTGCCCGTCCTGCATCCCGTCATATGCTACAGACGCGAGAAATCAAGCGGAGGTGGCAACCATGACCAACAGAGCATTCGTCTACGCAGGGATCGTCGGGATCGTCGTACTGACACTGAGCATCGGTAGCGCGTTCGCCGGGGGGCCGGCGGCGCCGGACACGGACAAGCCGGCGGTGGCCGCGGGCCAGGGAGTATGCGACGGTGAGGGGCCGCACGGCGTGGCCGCCGGTCAGGGCCAGGGTCCTCGCGACGGCCGGGGCTATCAGCACCAGGGCCGCCGGGGTGAACACCAGGGACTGCGCAACGGCCAGGGCGCCGGCGAGAGGCACGGACAGGGCTACGGAGCCCGCAACGGCCAGGGCGCCGGCGAGAGGCAGGGCCTCCGACATCAGGCCGGGACCGGGCAGGGCGGCAGGCACAATGCACCCGAGCAGGGCCGTGGGCTCAAGCGAGGCCCGCAGGACGGTAGCGGGCACGGCGGCCGAGTGAACTGCGACGGCTCTTGCCCCAACTGCACTCACCACTAGCTGAACACCGACACGAAGGCGTCAAGTCGACACGCGGAGGGACGGCTCACAGCCGTCCCTCCGCCACGTTCTGGGGAGCGGTGGCCGCGAGTCAAAGGAGCCCCGCGGGCGGGAGGGGAAAGAAGAGCCGGGAGAGCGATCGGCAGGTCGCCGATCCGGATGGGCTCCCTTCAACAATGCCGGCGCACGGCGCCACGGTAGGAGGCGACTGCAATGAGAGCCTTGTGGGTGCTGCCATTCCTGCTCCTTGCCCCCCTGCAGGCCCAGGAAGCCGACGGAGAGCTTCTCAAGAACCCCGGCTTCAACGAGGATGCCGACGGCGATGAGCTGCCCGACGGCTGGTCCACTTCCCACGAGTCGATCGTGTGGCGCGAGAAGGTCTACATGGGCAAGGACTTTGAGATTCTCTCCGCTCCCGGCGCCTATGTGCTCGCCACTCAGCCGGTTCGGCTCCTCCCGGGGGAGAAGTACACCATCAGCTTCCGCGCCCGCGGGGAGGAGACCGGCGTCGCCGGGGCCCTCATCGTGCATGGCGAGGAGAAGCCGACCCGGGAGATGCCGATCCTGTGGAATGTGGCCCTCACCGAGCAGTTCGAGGAATACGTAGGTACCTTCGTTGCTCCCAATCCCGTAGCGGTGCTGTACGTCTACAACCTCGCCCGGGAAAAGGGGCGCGTGGCCTACGACCATGTGTCCTTGCGACAGGGCGACCCCGACCACGCCATCATCGGGCAGCTCTCCTTCCGCCCCATCGACCGACCCCTGCAGCCCCCTGCGGAGACCCCGCATATCGACTGGGCCACTCCCACCGCCGGCGGCCCCGTGAGAACCTTCTCCACCATCCGCACCTTCCGCTGCGAGCGTGAGTTCCTGGACCTTTGCCAGTGCATCGACCTGGACTACGACCTGGTCCACACCGGCTACGACGGCGACGAGTGCACCTCGGAGACCGGCCGCCGGGCCATGGAGCGGCTGAAGGAAGGCTCTTACGAGACCTACATCATCCCCAGCCGCGTGGGCGGGCAGCTTCTGGAGGACATCAAGAAGCGGGTGGAGGCCGGGGCCGGACTGGTTATCGTCGAGGGCTTCGGCCAGGCGGGCAAGTTCCTGGACGCCGGCGCCCTGCAGGAGGCGGGGGAGGACCACTATCTGCGCCGCGGCGTGCCCTGGGACGTCATACCCGAGAAGATCCTGCGCTCGGTGCAGGTGGGACAACTGGGGCAAGGCCGGGTGGTGCGGCTTTCGTTCCCTCTGGACGTGGCGAGAGCCTGGGGCATCCTGCCTTACGAGACGTCCCTGGAGAGCTACAAGAGCCGGCAGTTTGAGTATTGGCATTACTGGACGTCTCTGCTGTCGCGGGCGATCCTGTGGTCGGCCCGGCGGGACGGACAGGCGCGGCTGTCGTTGGCCGAGGCCGGGCCGTCGTCCTTCACGGTCGCGGCCGCCGATGCGCCGGAGGGCGCCCGGCTGAGGTACATGATCCGCAGCGGGCGTGAGATCCGCTTCGACGGGGCGCTGCTGCGCACGGAGATGCGGCAGATCGCGCTCGACGGGCAGGGCGCGGCGAGCTTGCCGATTCCACAGGAGCTGCCGGCAGGGACGGTCATCGCCGATGTGATGCTGCAGGACGCCGCGGGCGATGTGCTCGACTGGGGGAGTTTCGTCTCCAGCTCCCCGCAGCGGGTGCAGATTGCGGCTGTGACGGCGGACAAGGAAGCCTATCTTCCCGGCGAGCCCGCCGTGGTTGAGGTCCGCCTGACCGCGGAGGCCGCGGTGCCGGCCACCGTGCGCTGCCGGGCGATCGATCCCTTCGGCCGGGTGATCTGGCAGGAAGAGCAGAGCCGCGAGGTCGCGGCCGGTGAGACGCTCTTGGGCTTCTCTGCGGACCTCTCAGGGGCATTGCGGACGCATCTGAAGGCCTTCGTTTCGGTGCTCTGCGACGGCGAGGAGCAAGACAGCCGCTGGTGCACGCTATTGCGACCGGATGTGGGCGAGGCCGCCGCGGCCGCGGACTTCCTGGTCGCTCCCTGGGGCAGCGGCATGACGCCTCCGATCCAGCACGCGCAGTTCATGGCCCGGACGGTGGAGCTGGGTCTCAACGCCGAGTTCGCCACCACCCCGTACGTGGCCACCGAGTTCGGCCTCCCCATAGCGGGCTACATCGGCGGAGCCGGGGCCTTCCGCGAGGACAACTACACCGCCGACGGCGTGCGCAGCCGCTGCCTGAGCGACCCGGCCGTCGTGGAGCACTACACCACGCAGGCCCGGGAGCAGGCAGCGACTCAGAAGCCCTTCGGCTTGTATGCTGTGGGCATCACCGATGAGGGCTTCCTGACCTCGCGGCACAAGCGGCACGAGGTCTGCTTCAGCCCGCACTGTCAGGAAGCATACCGGACGTGGCTGCGTGAGCGGTACGGCACGCTCGAGGCGCTCAACGCCCAGTGGGACACCGAGTATGACGACTGGTCGCAGGTAAGTGGTGTGCGTACGGAAGACGTGCGCGGCAAGACCAACTTCTCGCCCTTCGTGGACTTCCGCACCTTCATGACCGACCTGTGGGTGCAGTCATGCCGGACCATCACCGACGCCTACCATGAGGTGTGCCCGCACACTCCGGTGGGGCACACCAATACCTTCGGTGTGACGCCCTTCGACGGCAATGACTACTGGAAGCTGTGCACGAAGACGGGGTTTGGCTGGGGGCAGGAGTATTCGGAGGCCATCAAGGGCTCGGCCCACAAGGCGGTCTTCGACATCTGGCGCAGCTTCGCTCAGACGCCGGAGGCCCTCGCCACGCGCCCGGAGCAGGAGCAGCCCTTCTTCAACCACGGCT
>CAYRFY010000518.1:0-1104 GCA_964423635.1 uncultured Armatimonadia bacterium
AGCTCGAGCTTGCGACGCCGACGCTCCAGAATGACAGAAACCGGGCCGGCCGGGCGTTTCGGCCGGACCTCTAGAAGCCTCCCGCGGTGGCTGCCGGGTCTGAGCCGGCCCAATGTGGGCGCGAAAGCAAAGCGGCGGTTCCCGCAGCTCGAGCGGGAACCGCCGCATGCTCTGGAAGGGCCCACTCTCGTCGCTACGCCAGCCCTGTCCGCGGCGAGAGCAAGCCGACCGGTCTACTTCAGTAGTGATGATCTACGCCCATGGGGCGTCTAGTCGTCGGGGTAGCAGGTGACGGTGGCCGTCTCGCTGCGCTCGCCATTGGGCGTGATCGTGAAAGCGCGGATCTTGTAGGTGAGCTTGGCATCCCTGTTGCCGCGGAACCAGATCCTGGGGGTGGAAATGCGAAGGTCGAAGTTGCCCGCATCGTCCGTCCAGTGCCGGTGCCCCGGTATGGTCTGCCACGGAGCGCGGTCGGCCCCCTCCACGTAGACATCGGTGAGCAGGATCACGAACTGCTTGCCCATTGTCCTCCCCACGACATCGACATTCGGGCCGATCCGGGACCCATTGGTTGGTGACAAGATCTGCGGCGCGGGCTCGGCCGCCATGGCCGCACCCATCATGGACAGCAGAACCACTAGGACAGCAAGATTCCTGTACATCTTCAGCGCCTCCTGATGACGTCGTCTCTCCTCCCAAGCGGAGGTACCCGTGTGGAACATCGCCGGGCATCGCAATACCGACCACCCCGGCCCCCGAAAGGCTCGCGCCCGCTCCGGGGGCGCCGGCTGCGTGGTTGCCGGAATGCCGGCGTCCCTCCGGCGCCAGAGAACGGCGCCTGCAGGTCATCCGGACCCGCGTGGAGAACACTCCTGTCGCGCCGCGTTGACGGCGCCTTGAGAACAATAGTCGGCCCAGTGGGCCGAGCTGCGGGAGGTCTGGCTGTGAATCAAGCCGTGTCACCGGTCGTGCTCATCATCGCGATCATTGCCGTCGTGCTCTTGGTCGGCGGGATCTACAGGATGACCGTCGGCGGTAGTGCCAAGGTCGAGAGCGTGCCGCCTCCGGCCATGTCTCAGCCGTATCCCGGTCCGCAGGGCGGCG
>CAYRFY010000518.1:1204-5997 GCA_964423635.1 uncultured Armatimonadia bacterium
CGCCGACAAAGCCGGTTCATGCCCCGGGACGGGGCTTTCCCGCGGCCTCGCTTTGCAGGAGACCGCCTTCTTCGTCGGGAATTGCCTGCGTGAGCGTTGGTTCCCCCGGAGGTGGCCCTATGTCATCTTACCACGGTTGCCTGAGACTTACGCCCCTATTCTGGTTCGCCGTCGCCGTCGGCGGTCCCTGCATCGCCGGCTCCGAGGTCGTCCTGTGGGACGGTCAGGAAGACCCGGCGGTCTGGACGGAGACCCGCGGTCTTTCGCTATCGCGCGATGCCGAGCCTCTGGTATTGGACATCGAACAGCCCGACTCCTGGCTGCGCCGGGCCGACCTGGACATCGATCCCGCCGACGTGGCCTGGATACACATCCGCTACCGCGCCCGGGGGTTCGAGACCCAGAGCACCTCGGGTGAGGTGTTCTACGCCAACGCCCACCACGCCTTCGCCGATGAAAGCTACATCCGCCTCCCGTCCCTCATCCTCGACGATCGGTGGCACGACATGTGGGTCGAGGTGGCGCGGTCCATGCGCGGGGACTACTGGGACTTCGCCCTGGGCGGGCAGATCACGGCACTGCGCCTGGACCTCGTGAACCAGGCGCCGGGGACGGTGGAGCTTGCACAGGTACGCCTGCTGCGCAACCGCCCACCGCGCCGGGTCTCCCCGATGGGACAGACCCTCAGCGGCTGGGCCGATCCCAAGGGCTTGCGGATGACACAGGACGAGGACGGCCTCTTGCACCTTGAAGTACAGGAGCCAGACGGCTGGGTCACGCTGGACGGCCTGAGCCTCGACCCGGCCGCAGCCAGGTACTTCCTCATCCGCTATCGGGCCACCGGCTTCGCTGACGAGCCCACCACCGGCCAGGTGTTCTACGCCAATGACAGGCACGATATCGTGGGCGACTGGAAGGTGCCGCTCTCGTCTCTGACCACCGACGGGCAGTGGCATGATCTGGTGGTGGACGCATGGGCCGCCATGGGAACGGGGCATGTGGACTGGCTCTATGGGGGCACGGTGCACAAACTCCGTCTGGACCTGGTCGATCAGGCCCCCGGGACCGTGGACATCGCCGACGTTTTCGTCTGCCCCCGGCTGCAGGCCACCTCGCTCGCGGACGTGGCCGTCGCAGCTCAGAGCTATCTGCTCCCGGCCGCGAGCTTCGAGGGCGCAGGGCCACATACATGCAGTCTCACGCTTCCTCAAGGCTCCTACGTGCTGTACGCCCGAGTGGTGGACAGCCCCGTCGGACGCCGGCTGCTGCGCACCGTTTCCACACAGGGCGCTGCGCCGCTTTCCTCGGAGGTGGGAGACACCGGCGGCTGGGCGTGGATGCCCCTGGCCGAGTGTCGCGGTGGCCGGTTGACGATCGCGAAGACCGACCCCTCGGCCCGGATGCTGGACGCATTCCTCGTGACGCAGACCTCCGACCCCCCGACGGACGCGGAGGTCGCCATTCCCCGGCAGACCACCAGCACCATGAAGCCCGCCGAGACCCGGCCCGTCACGGTGCCTGGCGTGTACTGGGCGGGAAGCATGCTCACCTGCCGGGAGACCGGGAAGGTCGATCCCGAGACGGATGCGACCGTGACGTACTTCCGCAGGACCGTCCGGGCCCCCGCCGATCTGCAAAGCGCATGGCTGCAGGTGTCGGTGGACGACTTCTTCCGCCTGTACCTCAATGGCGAGAAGATCGCGGAGAGTTTCGCGACTGACGGCTGGAAGACCCCCACGCTCCTGGAGATCACCGACAGGCTCGAGAAGGGGCAGGAAAACTGCTTCGCCATCGAGGCCCAGAATCGGCAGGGTCCGGGGGGAGTGCTGCTTGATCTACTGCACAACCTCCCGGACCACAAGTCCGAGAGGGTGGTCTCCGACGGCTCCTTCCGCTGCTCTGCCGAGGCCCCCGAGGGCTGGATGGCGCCGGACTTCGATGACGGCGCCTGGGCCGCCCCCGCACTGCAGCTCCCGCCGCCCAATGACCCCTGGTCCGTGCGCATTCCTTACGTCGACAAGTCCTGGCATCCGCAGACCGAGTGCCTCGCCTCCGGCTTCCGCGACACCGTCCGCGGCGGCGAGAGCCAGGAGATCACGCTGACCTTCGCCTCGGAAAAGCCCCTGGAGCCCGGCGAGGTGCTGGTTCTCACGCTCAGCAGGGCCGAGAGCGGCGAGGAGATGCTGAGGCGGCAGATCGCCCTGAGCGCCGGCAACCTGACGGCCAATGAGGACGGCAGCGTCACGGTGAGTGGCCTGTCCATTCCGCTCTCCCGCTGGCTCGATCCCGGAGCCCTGGCGCTCACCTGCGACCTGCCGGGGCGCCAACTGGAACCGAGCCCGAAGCTCACCATGGCCTTCTCGCTGGACAATGCCCGCCCCACCGGGAATCTCGAGAGCGAGGTCAAGATGCAGGACGGCGTGCCCGTCCTGCATGTGAACGGTGCGCCGATGTACCCGATGATCGCCAACGGCTACGAGCGGGACAAGCCCGGCATGATGGAGGCCTTCAAGGCGGTGGGGCACAACATCGCGGCTCTCTGGATCGACGGCCCGGTAACCACGCAGTGGTGGGTCGGGCCCGAGGAGTACGACTTCTCGGTCATCGACGACAAGATCACCGCCATTCTGGACTTCGACCCGGACAAGCTGATCCTCCCCATCACCTGGGCCGCTCCTCCGCCGTGGTGGGGCGAGCTCTACCCCGAGGAGATCGCAAAGTTCAGCGACGGCAAGAGCTGGGGCTATTACCGCGCGACACCGAGCTTCTCCTCCCAGCAGTGGCGGCAGGATGCGGCCAAAGCGATGGCTGCCTTCGTGCGGTACGTCGAATCCCGCCCCTACGCCTCGCGCGTATTGGGCTACTGGGTGATCGGTGGGGTGTCCGCCGAGTGGCAGGGCTGGGGCTGCCACGGATCCCACGTCGACAATCACCTGATGGACTACTCCGCCCCCGCCCGGCGCGGGTTCGGCGAGTTCCTGCTACGCAAGTATGCGGATCAGGCCCGGCGATGGGGTTGGCTGACGGTGCCGCCCATCGAGGAGCGCTTGAAGTCGGAGCTCGGCCAGTTCCGAGACCCGGTCGAGGGCCAGGGCTCCGTGGACTTCAACGAATACTACTCCGAGGCCCTGGTGGACTGCATGCTCTCCTGCTGCCACGCGGCCAAGGAGGCCACCGGGCGCAAGAAGATCGTCGGCGTGTACTTCGGCTATACCATGGAGTACACCAACATGTCCTGGTGCCTGCAGATGAGCGGGCACAACCGGGTGCGCAAGGCCCTGGATTCGCCGGATGTGGACTTCTTCTCCGCGCCGCAGAGCTATGCCGTGCGCGCACCGGGCGAGGACATGGGCTGGATGTGGGCCTGGCGGTCCATGCAGAACGCCGGCAAGCTGGTGTGGCCCGACGACGACACCCGCACCTTCCTCTCCGGCCCCAGCGAGCACACGCCGGTAGTCAATCCACAGGAGACTCAGCAGATACTCAGACGGAACTTCGGCAAGCAACTGTGCAACCTGTGCCCCCAGGGCTTCCTGGCCATCATCTCCGGCCGCGAATTGGGCTCCCCCTCGATCGCTAAGGACACCTGGGCCATACGCCGCGCCGGGGAATACTGCGTACGGCAGAAGGTGGGACGCAAGGCGCAGATCGCCGTGGTCCTGGACGAGGACAGCACCAAATACCTGCGCTACGACGTGGGTGACAGGCCCTCCGGCGAGCTGCGCAAGACCACCCACTGGAATGGGAGCGTGAGCTATGCGCCCAAGAGCGTGATGCCGCTCACCGGCGAGCTAGTGGCGTACCAGCGGGCGAGGTTCGCCAGGATCGGGGCTCCGGTGGACGTGATCCTGCAAAGCGACCTCGTCAGACATCCGGCGGACTACAAGCTCTATATCATGCTCAGCAGCTTCCAGTACGACGACGAGACACTGGCGGCCGTGCGGCGGCTGCAGGCTCAGGATGTCACGATCCTGTGGTGCTATGCGCCGGGGTTCATCCATGCGGACAACGCCGATGTGGACAACATGGGAAAACTCACCGGCCTGCATCTGCGCATGAACGCCGAGGAGAGCTGCCCGTACACCAACCTCACCGACACCGCGGACCCGATCACGGCAAACCTACAGTGCCTGGGCTTCGGGCTCCCCTTCGCCATCGCCCCGCTATTCTCCGTGGACGACCCCGACGCCCGAACGCTGGGCGTCTACCGCGATGGCGGCCTGCCGTCGCTGGCCGTGAAAAGGGTCGGGCAGAGCCGAGCTATCTTCTGCGGCAGCCCCAAACTCCCGTCCGACCTGCTGCGCAACATCGCCCACAGCGCGGGGGTTCACATCTACTCCGACAGCCTGGACACCCTGGCCGCCAACGACCGCTTCATCATGCTGCACACCGCCGCCGCCGGCGAAAAGACGATCAGGCTCCGGGAGAGGGCGGATGTGGTGGACGTGTTCGAAAATGAGATGCTGGCAAGGGATGTGGAGCAGGTGACGCTTCAGCTCCCGGCGGAGGAGACGAGACTGCTATTCGTGGGAGATGCGGACGAGTTCCTGAGATGAGAGACGGCGAGAAACGGCGAGAAACGGCAAGAAGCGGCGAGAAAAGGCGAGAAAAGGCGAGAACGGAAGGGAACGTCTCACCACGGAGACACGGAGTGCACGGAGCTCCACGGAGAACGGAATACGGCGGAGCACAGATACACAGAGAACGGCGGAGAACACGGAGAACGGCGGAGAACACGGAGAACGGCGGAGAACACGGAGAACGGCGGAGAACACGGAGAACGGCGGAGAACA
>CAYRFY010000519.1:0-5214 GCA_964423635.1 uncultured Armatimonadia bacterium
AGCCCTGCGAGTCCAGCAGGGAGTAGAGCATGCCTGCGACAACCTGCGTCGTCAGCGGCGCGTCCTCGCCGCCAACGACGTACTCCCGGAGGGCGTCGAGTGCGGCGTCGCGGGCACGAATGACGTCCTCCTGGGGCAGCTTGACGGCCGAGGCGCTGCCGATGGCGTCACGGGTCTCGGTGACGAGATCGTACTGCAAGGAGGCGGCCATGAAGGCCGCCAGGCCCCCGACCAGCTCGCGGCGGTCCGTGAGCTGGGGCATGCCGGCGCCGATGGCGTTCGCGGCGATCTGGTTGAGGCCGATGCCCCATGCCGGCGGGTCCTTGATCTGACAGGCGGGGACCTGGAACGGATTGCCGATACTGCTCTCGCAGTTCCTGTCTACCACGATCGCGACCCGTTCGGTGCCTTCCAGGCCGCACCAGTCGCGAAGCACGCGCTGGGACTCGTCCCAGATGTTGGGCATGTTGTACTGCCGCATCAGAGCCGCGCGGGTGTAGGGCGCGAAGACAACCACATTATCGCCCACGTACATGTCCATGCAGGCCGGGTCCTCGTCGAACTGCTCGGCCACCTTCTGGGCCTCGGCCATGATGTTGATGGCCTGCGGGTTCTGACTGAGCTCGGAGTACTGGTTCCAGGCGAGCTGGGCGTCGTCGGCCAGGCCGGAGTTCTTGTGGTCCACGACGATGGCGTCGAAGGACGCTCGGGCCTCGTCCCAGTTCCCCAGCCGCGCGTTGGCCTGTGCGTACAGGTACAGCGCCGGGGCCACCAGGCCGTGGCCACGCAGCTCGGTGACGGGCACGAGGAGCTCCGCCGCAGCGGCGAAGTCGCCCTCGTCCATGAGCATGGCGGCCTGGAAGAAGTGGGCCTCGGGGAGCAGATCGGAAGGCGTCATCCCGTAGGGGATATGCCTGCTCATCTCGTAGTGGGCGTGGGCCGTCTTCTGATTGTAGAGCCCCATCAGCTCGTAGAACATGGTCTTGTCGAGCTGCAGGTCTACCGGGAAGACGCCCGGGAACTCGGCGGATAGCTCGGGATACATCTCCCGGGCGATGTCCCAGTTCTTCTCGTCGGCGTAGAAGCTGATGAGCCGACACAGGGAGTACACGGGCCAGGTGGCGTCCGAGAACCACGGCGGCCGGCAGGAGGCGAAGGGGAAGTGGATCAGCATCTCTTGATAGGTGTATGCCGCCTCTTCCGGGACCTCCCCCTCGATATCACCGTAGTTGATGAAGCAGCGGGAGACCATGCCGAGGGCGGCACACTGCAGGGGACTGCCGTGGAGACTGTTGGCGATGTGGGCGAAGGCCGCCCGGGCATCCTCCAGCGCGCTGAGCTCCGCCCCCATGGGGATGGGCTCCTCGGTATTGGTGGAGGTGTTGTAGTCTTCTCTGTACTTGTCCAGGTCATCCGGCCCCTGCGCCTCGTTGATCTGCTGGAAGAGCTGATCCTGGCGCAGATAGGTCATCCCGATCTCGTACCAGGCGTCATCCCAGCGGTCGTTGCCGGGGAACTTGTCGATGAACTCGCGGAAGGCCGCCACCGCCCGACTGTGGGCTCCGTTCTTTTGGAGGAAGGTGGCGTGCTCCCACAGGTCCTGGGCATCCTTGGCCGGGTTGAGTTGGGTGGTGTCGTACCGGTCGGCGTCGACACCTCCCCCGCCGCCACGGATCTGGCGCAGGAGCGTATTGCTCTCGCGCATGGCGGTATTCGTCAGCTCGCTGCCGTACCAGCGCCGGATAAGTTCCTCGTAGGCCTTGACCGCTTCCGGCCGCTTGCCGGTCAGGCGCAGGCAGGAGGCGATTCGCATCTGGGCGTCATCGGCCAGGTCGTTGAAGGGGAAGTCACGGATCAGGTCGGCGGAGGCGTTGATCGCCGACTCGTAGTCCTCGGCCTCCATGTAGCCCCTGGCGATGCCGTCGAGACCCTTGGCGCACAGCGCGCTCTTGCGGTAGTTGCGCGCCAGTTGGTTCAGGGCATCGAGAGCATCGGCCGGACGCTCCAGGTAGGTGTACTCCGCCACCAGCGCATCCAGGGCATCGTCGGCCCAGGTGCTGTCGGGCCAGCGGTCCACGATGTACTCGTACGCGTCGATGGCCGAAAGATGCTCCCCGCCGCTGCGGTAGAGATTGCCCAGGATCCAGGCGGCGTCATCGCACAGGTCGCTGTCGGGATGCTCCTCGACCAACGTCCGCGCGGCCCACTCCTGGTTGCGGTAGGCGTCGGGGAGGAAGGAGGCGACCCATGCATAGTGAATGTAGGTCCGGTCGGCGAAGGCCGTGTCTGAGAAGCGGTTGAGGAAGGCCTCGTTGGCCTGGATGGCCAGGCGAACTTCCTTCTCCTGCCGGGCCTTGCAGCACGTATAGCTGGCGATGGCGGCGTCTTCGTGCTGATTGTAGGCGGTGAGGCGTGTGGGCAGCAGAGCCAGATCGCGGAACGAGGGGGTGAGGGCCGTACCGATGTCGATGTCCTGCGCATGCGCGGTGAAGATGAGGCAAATCAGACACACTGCACCTACCACTGCCGTTCGCATGGTCACGTGCCTCCCGAGCATCGAGCTATGCGGGCGGTATTGCATTGTGTGGCTGCGGGACTTGTTGTCAGGATACCTGCCTATCCCACGACTGGTATCATAGGCGGTAGAGGGGTATGCCCGCAAGCCCCGGACGGGCCTGCGGGTCGGTTTTTACAGCCTGTCTTTTCTCCCGCCACAGTGTTCTCTAAAGTACCCCTCAAGTCGGGGGTAACAAACATCGGCAGTGCGGTGTTGCGGCGAAGTGACAGCAGAGCTTTGGGCGCCGGCGCCATGGCGGACGGACGGTCACCAAGACCACCCGTCGGAGACGACAAACGGCGAGTTCCGCGGGCAGCCACCGATGCTCTTTCTCGCAGCCGCGGTGATCGCCCGCGGCCCCGGAGCGGTCCGCCAATGAGAGTGGGCCTACTGTGCCTTCAGGACCACCGCGACCGTCCCTCGATCGCCGAGCTCGGCGGTGAGCCTGCCGTCTTCAAGCGCGACGGCCTCCCCTGTCAGGAGATTGCTCGCCTCGCAGCCCTCGAGCCCGAGGGCGCCCAGGTCGACGGTGACTTCGGCGGTCACCGGCTCGTTGCCGGTATTGTGGGCCACCAGGTACACCGTCGGGCCGCTGCCGAAGCGCTCGATCTGAACCCGGACGCTGTCGGCCACGGCGTGATTCAGCGGCTCCCAGCCCGCCGCGGCGAGAGTCTGGAGGGCGCCGGTGTGGGCCTTCATGGCCTCGATGTCGTGGCCGTGTCCCAGGAAGATGCCGTGCAGCAGATGCCAGGGCACCTCCCACTGCGGCCGGGGCTTGTAAGGCAGATCGGTGCAGCTCTTGGTGTAGGCGATGGCACGGATGTAGTCGGGGTCTTCGAAACTGGCGGCCTCGGCGCCGAACACGTCCAGGTACGGGCCGGCGAAGGTGAGCCAGCCGGGGGTGGTGTTCCACGAGCAGTTGGCCATCAGGATCATCCCGCGCCCGTGCATGACCTGTGCCAGGTCCTTGACCCACTCGACGGAGCTCATGAAGGCCGGGAGCACCACACGCTTGTCGTTGGCCCCGAAGCTCAGCGGATAGGAGGAGAACTTGAAGTGCTCATGGCGGTAGTTGGCGCGGGCAAACTGCCCGTAGCCGCCGAAAGAGTCCAGGCCGATACCATCGTAGTGCGCGCCGACGGCCTCGGGGGCGGTGAGTCCGGGCTCGATGAAGATGTCGCGGCAGAAGGGGCCCTTGCCCTCGGCGATATCCGGATCGAGGTTGCACGGGAAGATGGCGCCCCACTGGCTCTCCATCATCCACGGGTACTGGGAGATGCCGGCGCTAATCGTACCCCGGGAGTTGTAGGCCGCGGAGGCCACGGCCGCCTTGGCCACGGTAAGCACCGCCTCGCGGTGCGAATGCTGCGCCACCCAGGGACCGGGCACGTAGCTGTGGGAATAGCCGAGCTTCTCGAACTTGGCCAGCTCTTGCTCATCGCCCGCGGCGATCATCCTGAGCCTCTCCAGGCACTCCTCGGCCGTGGGAGCCCGGTCGTAGTCGCCCATGGTGAGCTGGAACAGCTCCGGCTCGATGTACAGCACGTTGGTGACATTGTGCTCGTTGTCCCACTTGATGGCCTCATTGCCGCTGGGGCCCCAGTGGAAGCCGAAGCCGGCTTCCAGAGCGCCCTCGGTCTCGGCCATGGCACCCCAGACGTACCACCCGCCCTCGCGGATGACACGCTTTTGGAAGAACTCGGGGAAGAAGTCGTAGTACCGCTGCAGAGCGGCGCGCATGCCGTAGGCCGGGTCTGAGTGGTACAGCACGATGCGGAAGGGGGCCTCGGCAAGGGACCTGCCGTCCTCCGCGGTCTCCGGAGTGAGACCGAAGTCAAAGGCCATGTACTGTAGCCGATTGGCCGTATTGTAGCCCGTGCGATGCACCACCGGCTCGTCCATGCGGATCGCCAGAGAGAGGCCGGTTCGCCCCGGAGAGCTCACGGTGCCCAGCGGGTACTTGGAGTGGGCGCCGTACAGGCCGTACTCGGCGCCGCGCTCAAGAACGCTGAACTCGCCCAGCTTCGGCGCTTCCGAACGTCCCCGGGCCACATTGTCCCACCAGGTCCAGGGACCCTCATCGAGGGGGAGAGCGAAGTAGAGCGTCACCGCACGGTCCTCGCCCCGCAGGTCACGGACCTTCCCGGCGATCTCGATGCGGTCGCCAAGGCCGGTGTAGGTGGCCTCGACCGCCAGTCCCAGGGCTTCCGGCTCCGCCTTCTGGCTCACGATGCCCTCGGCGGCCGTGAGCGTGCCGCCGACCATGACCGGGGGCCCGCCTTTGGCCACATCGCGCACGAGCAGGCCGCTGACGGCGCCGTTCTGCCCCCCTACCGCCCGTCCGTCCGCCTCGACGGCACTAATGCCCCCGGCCTCATTGAGGCTCAGGGTCAGGCCGTCACCGGAGGACACGGCGACGGCCGCCGGCGATGCCGCGGCCGTCAGATCCGAGAGGGCATAGATCTCGGTGTCGAACACCATAGCTTGTTCACCCACCCCTTCCAGCGTGAACTGCGCGAACTCCCACCGGTACTGGTGGGGCTCGGCGGAGTCCTCGTAGATGTACAGGTCGATGTGGTCTATGGCCTCGCGCCCGATCTCGCCACCGGTATTCCCGTCCAGCAGCCAGTCGCTATAGTCCATCCAGTCACCGACCG
>CAYRFY010000519.1:5224-5993 GCA_964423635.1 uncultured Armatimonadia bacterium
TGCTGGGTCATGGGATGGTCCGGCAGGTCCTGGCGCAGCGTGTTGCGGTCGTACAGCACCATGGCCAGCCGCTTGCGCTGGGTTCCCGGGTCGTCGCAGGTCACCCGCATGCGGGTCTTGATGCGGGTGAAGCGACTCCAGTCCTGGGGCTCATCGAACATCAGCCGCAGCTTGGGATAGTCCTCATCCTTGCCGTCGCTGACGATCTCCGCGGCCAGTGGGGCATCGGCCGTGGGGGCAAGTGTCATCACCGCGCCGGGGCGGTCGACGTTCGCGCTCCACCGGGACATATCGGCGAGCAGGTCGACGTTCTGGGCGCAGGCGACAGAAGCAGCGAGAACGGCAAGACACAGCGGAAGGGCGGATCGCATAGGAGCCTCCTTGGAAAACGGCGGTCGCGAGTCGGCGAGTCACGAGTCGCGAGTCAACGGCGTCGACGGCAACGGCGTCAACGGGCGCCGGTCTGCACACGGCAACGTCTAGTGCGTCACCTGAGCTGCAGATTCCTCCACAGGCTGCGGCCGGAGGCGTGCCGGTCAAACAGCTCGAACTGCAGCGCCCCGGTGCGATGGGGCATCGCAGGCGGCCGGTCCGGGAGCAGATGGGCGCACAGGAAGATGGCTGTGGTGAGGCACCGGGCGGTGCCTCACCCCGCAGGCGGGGAAGGAGCCACGGCAGACGGCGCCGCTCCCTGCGGCCCTATGTATGTGTTTGGCGCCTCGTGCCGTTGGCCGTTGGCCGTTGGCCGTTGGCCGTTGGCCGTTGGCCG
>CAYRFY010000520.1:0-2141 GCA_964423635.1 uncultured Armatimonadia bacterium
GCCGTTGCCGTTGGCCGGGCACCATTCAGGCCGTAGGCACACAGTATTGAGAGCCACCGTGCCGGCGGGGCTCCAGAGCCTGTCGACAAAGTCCCTTCGGACCATCGGATACGCGCAGGCGAGTGACGTCCTGTGGGGAGAAGCGCCCTCAATGCGGCGGTAACACGCCTATGAGACCATGACGACACTCATCCTACGCGTTCCGAGCTATGGCAACGAGGCACGTAGGCGGCCCAATTGACTTAGCCGACAGGCTCTCCAGGCCCGCCGGTCGTTGCCGTTAGTCGTCTGCCGTTTGCCGTGGAGGTATTGCCCCTCAGGGGGCGAACAAGGCGCCGACGCCGCCTCCGGAGGTGCCGCAGTGAGCCAACCTCGCGTCCTTGCCATCGTCCCACACCCCGATGACGAATCCTGGTGCTCCGGGCTCCTGGCGGCCCAGGTCGACGCCGGCATGGACGTCCACCTCGCCGTGGCCTGCAATGGCGACCTGGGCGGCATGCCGGACAAGACCCCCTCGGAGCGCGGGGCCGTGCGCCATGGGGAGATGACCCGTGCCGCCGAGATCATCGGCTGCGCCTTGCACTGGATGGACATCGGCGACAGCCGCCTGATGGAGGAGTACACCAACTACTACGCCGACCTAGAGTGGCGCTTCCGGGATTTGATCCGCGAGGTCGACCCCCAGTTGCTGATCCTGACGGCACCCGACGACTACCACCATCACCACCGCGCCGTCTCCGAGGTGGCGCTGAATGCCTCGGTCAACGCCGGCAACCCGAGCCTCATCAGCCCACTTCCGGCCTCCACCGGAGTGCCGGTCACCATCTACCATCAGCCCCTGCCGCCCGCTCCCTTCGTCCCCGACATCTATGCCGACATCTCCGCCACCTTCGACCGCAAGCTGGAGGCGCTCCGCTGCCACGAGAGCCAGCATCCGTTCCTGGCCGGCCACCACGGCACCGACTTCATCGCTCTGATCGGCATGACCGCCGGGCTTCACGGCGCGGTCTGCGGGGTGCCCTACGCCGAGGCCTATGGCCTGTGTCGGCGTTTCAACCGCATGTCCACGATCCAGGCGTTGGCCCCGTTCTTCCCGGAGGGCCAAAGATAGGAAAGCGGCTATGAGTACCTTCAAGGGTGTTGTGTTCCTCGGCGACCGCAGACTGGAGGTCCGTGACTTCCCACTCCCGGAGCCTGAGCACGGCGAGGTCTTGCTGCGCATCATGGCCAGCGGCATCTGCGGCTCAGACCTGCATGTCTACCGGTCGTCCTCGGTACCGGGGCAGATCGCAGGCCACGAGCCGGCCGGGGTTGTCGAGAAGCTGGGGCCGGGGATCAAGAGACTCAAAGTGGGCGACCGCGTCTCGGTGCACCACCACAACGGCTGCGGGGTCTGCCAGAGCTGCGCCCGGGGCGAGGTGGTGGCCTGCCAGAGCAATCGTGTCTACGGTGTGGGACGCCCCGGCTCCTTCGCCCAGTACATGACGGCCAATGAGGCCAACTGCATCCCGCTCCCCGACGGCCTGAGCTTCATCGACGGTGCCTTCATGGCCTGTGTCGGCACCACGGCCTACGCGGCCCTGCGCCGCCTGGAGGCCCGCGCCCACGAGAGCCTGGCCGTCTACGGTCTGGGACCGGTGGGCCTAAGCTGCATCATCGTGGCCAGGGCCATGGGGCTCCGCGTCGTGGGCATTGATATCAACGCCGAGCGCGTGGATCTGGCCCGCCGATGCGGTGCCCACCTGGCGATCAGCAGTGCGAAGCAGGACCCCGTGGCCGCTGTGCGCGAGTTCGCCAGGATCCCCGGAGTGCCGTGGGTCGACGGGATTGACTACGTGATTGAGACCTCCGGCAGCACCGCCGCACGCGAGTGCATCATCCCCTCACTCCGGCGCCTGGGAAAGGCCGCCGTCGTCGGGGTGGGAAGCACCGAGAAGGTCATCAACCCGAGTGAGATCCACGGCCGCGCGGTGACCCTGATCGGCTCGGTCGTCTTCCCGCTGGGCTGGAGCTGGGACTTCGCGGCCTTCCTCGCCGCCGGCGGCATCGGTTTCGAGCCCGCGGTCACTCACCGCTTCGCCATCGAGGAGGCAAAGGAGGCCCTGCGGCTCGCCGATGAGGGCATCGGCGGCAAGATCGTG
>CAYRFY010000520.1:2151-5986 GCA_964423635.1 uncultured Armatimonadia bacterium
CACCCCGCACGGGTAGGGCAATGGAGGGGATGGGGATTGGGGGGCGGGGGGTGGGGGAACGGCGACGGCAGGGTAGGGCGGGACGACGAACGGCGTCGCGGCTGACGGCGAGGAACGGCGGGACGAGCAACGGCTTCGCGGCTGACGGCGGGGAACGGCGGACCGGCAAACGACAGTCACTCGACTTCGAGGTGCTTCCATGCTCCGCAAGACAGAAGCTTACGTGCAGGCGGCCATGAAGGGAGCCGACTGGCTCCTGCGGCAGCAGAACGCCGACGGGTCGTTCATCACGCCCCAGATGCAGGCCGATGTGTACCACAAGGCGGTGCTCGCGCTCAGCGTCGCCGGACACCCGATCGAGGCCAACCGGCTGGTGAACTGGATCGCGGCCACCGATCTGCAGCCATCAGGGCGGCTCCGCCGCTTCGACGAGGGCCTCGGACTGTACAAGACGAGTTGGATCTGCCAGGGCGCCCATCGCCTGGGGCGGTTCGATGTCTCCTTCCCGGTGATGGAGTTCATCCTGTCGCTGCAGGCGCCCTGTGGCGGCTTCTTCCAGTCGCCGGAGATCACCACTCACATCGAGCCGGTGTCCTCGGCCTGGGCGGCCACGGCGGCCCTGTACACCGGACACATGGCCGCCGTCCGGCGGACTGCGGAGTGCTTTTCCGAGATGGTCCGGCAGCAGCCGGACCCGCTGCGGTTCTACGTGAATATGTCCCCCGACGGCAGGCTGCTCACCGGAGGCGATGCTCCCTTCGTCGACGCCACGAGGACACAGCAGGCCTACTACGCCCCCGGTATCGCCATGCTGTTTCTCGCCCGCCTACACACCGCCACCGGCTCGGAGCAGGCCCTATCCACCGCGGTGGACCTGCTGGAGTTCAGCATGCGCTGCGCCGAAGACCGTTACGCCTATCCGGCCTCGGGCAAGTCCGCTGTGGGCGCGGCGGTGCTGTACAAGATCACCGGCGATCCCAGAGCCGCCGAGGCGGCCCTGCAGTTCGGCGACTACCTGCTCGCCGAGCAGAGCGCCGAGGGCTGGTGGTGCAATCCCCATGCGGACAACAGGGTCATCCGCCTGGACCATACCGCCGAGTTCGTCCTGTGGCTCACGGACATCGCCGGGGTGCTGGGGGCCATAGAGAACGGCTGAGACCCACTACACCTCACCACGGAGATACAGAGAGCACGGAGTCCCACGGAGAACGGCCGAACACAGAGACTCGGAGAACGGCGGAGAACACAGAGAACGGCAATCGCTCAAGGAGAGACGAGGCCGGCCAAGGAGCATTCAGGATGACCTCAGAGCCCATGGGCGAGGACCTGATGTGGATGATCCCCTTCCGCGATGAGGCGGCCTGCGCCGCGGCGCGCGGCATCAAGCAGGCGGACATCACCCGCCGCGAGAGCCACCATCACCCGGAGTTCTCAATCCGCGTGATCCAGCAGCCCGCCGACCTGTATGACGCGCTGGCCACCGACATGCTGCGAAGAATTGTGGGGGCCGCCGAGGAGGGACGCAGGTTCACCGGCGTGTTCCCCGTCGGTCCCGTGGGCCAGTATCCGCGGCTGGCGGAGAAGATACTTGCCACCGGCACGGCTCTGGACCATTGCAGCCTGTTCTTCCTGGATGAGTACGCTCACGAGGACGGCACACTCATCGCCAAGGGCTCGCCGTGGTGTTTCGAGGCCACGGCCCACGCGGCTCTCCTGGACCGCGTCGCGGCAAATGGCCTCAACCCGGCGCGGGTGCACTTCCCGGGCCCCGACAATGTCGACCACTATGACGAGATGGTGCTGGAGGCCTCGGACGGCCGCGGCGCGGATGTGGTCTACGGGGGTATCGGCTGGTCCGGTCACTTCGCCTTCTGGGAGCCTCACCTGGCCGAGCAGTTCGCGAGCGAAGAGGAGTGGAGATCGGCCCACGCCGCCTTGGTCCGCCTCCATCCGATGAGCGTGCTGCACAACTCGCTCCGCGCCGGCGGCGACTGGTCCTCGGTCCTCCCCTGCGCCTACACCGTGGGCCCGGGCGTGATCCTGGGTGCCCGCTACCGCAGTTTCTGGCTGGACGCCTACATGGGCGGGGGCATGAGCTGGCAAAGGTTCATCGGCCGCCTGGCAACCCACGGGCCGGTGACGCCCCTTGTCCCTGCCTCGTACTTGCAGACACTCCCCGGAGAGGTGGTGTTCCTGGGAGCGGTGGCCGATGACATCGGCGGCCCGAGGACCTCCTGGCAGTGAGAGAACGGCCGAGAACGGGCAACGAGAGACGGCGAACGGCAACACCTTACCACGCAGATCGGGCGGGCACGCCCGATCTTCATGACACAGAGAGCACGGAGTTCCACGGAGAACGGCACACGTCTGGATGAAACGACTTCGAGGCGGCGGCGGAGTGCGCTCCCGGCCGTGCCCCACCTGGCCCCGACGACTCCTACCGCTCGCCTCGCCGTGTCTCCATGGTGAGACGTTTGCCGTTCTCAGCCGTGCCACTCGCCTCGCCGTACTCCGTGAGACTCTGTGCTCTCCGTGTCTCCGTGGTGAGACGTCTGCCGTTCTCAGCCGTGTCTCCGTGGTGAGACGTTCCGCCCTTCTCTCCTCGCCCGCTCACTGCGCGGTATAGCCCCCGTCCACCGCCATCGTCTCGCCGTGCATCAGGCTGGAAGCCTCAGAGGCCAGGAAGAGTACGGCTCCGGAGACCTCCACAGACATGCCGAATCGGCCGGCCGGGATCTTGGCGATCATTGGGTCCCGCTTCTCCGGCGCTCCCCAGACCTGCTGCCCCATGGGCGTCAGGATCACCGTGGGGGCGATGGCGTTGACGTTGATCCCATGCCGCGCCCACTCGATGGCCAGCACCCTGGTGAGCTGAATCATCCCGCCCTTGGAGGCACAATAGGCCGCGTGGTCGGCAAGCCCCACCAGCCCCGCGTTGGAGCAGATCATGATGATCTTGCCCCCACCGCGCCGGATCATCCCCGGCGCGATCTGCTGACTGATGAAGAGCGGGGCCTTGAGGTTCACGTCCAGTGTGGTGTCCCAATGCTCCGGCGTCGTCTCCAGCGCGCTCTCCGGGTACGACAGCCCGGCGTTGTTCACCAGGATGTCCACCCCTCCCAGGAGACGATCGGCCTCGCGGCCCATCTCGACGGCCGCCGCGGTGTCGGCGAGGTCGGCCACCAGCACGTGGGCGCGGCGGCCGAGCCCGCGGATGCCCGCCGCCACCTGTGCGAGACCCTCTTCGTCGCGGCCGGTCACAGCCAGGTCACACCCGGCATGGGCCAGGGAAAGCGCCGCATGAAAGCCGATTCCCTTGCTGGCACCGGTGACGAGTGCCTTCTTCCCCGTCAGATCGAAGCTGGGGTAGTCCATGGGTCGTCTCCTGTGGGTCTGAGGGGGCTGCGGCAACGTCAACGACGCCTCACCCCCTGCCTCCTCTCCCTTACTCCGTCCCGCAGGGCGGGACCGGCGAGACGGGAGGAGGGGGAGTACGGCAGACGATGCTGTGCCTCAGCCCGCCCACGGCGCAAGCGCGGAGGCCCCCGGCGCGGCGTGCCCTCACCCGCCAGGGGTTGGCACGACCGCCCGACTCTCCCGGACGCCCGCTAGTAGTACAACCGTACTTGTGCGTTGCGCCCGGCGGGGACCTTCCGATGGCCGGCCCGAATCGCGTCCGGAGGCCGACGCCGGCCTTCCAGGCCGACTTGGCGGGTCCCGTGCGGCGGGACCCGCCCCACCGACGGCCGTTTTCTCGCCTCAACGCATGTACGGTTGTAGTACTAGCGAAGCTCCGCCTCAAACCGACGAGCACGGCGCGGAGGTTGCTCCGGGG
>CAYRFY010000521.1:0-5985 GCA_964423635.1 uncultured Armatimonadia bacterium
GGGGAACGGCCCCGCTCCGTAGCCCCGGCACCTCCGCATGAAGGACTCTCCCGGCCGCCGTCCCTGCCGTCGCCGTCCCCGCCGTGCCCGCCGTGGCTGCCGTGCCCGTCACCTGTCGCCTGTTTCCTGCCGTCCCGCCCGGCGTCTTGCCCTTGACTGCCTATGCCCGCTGGGGATATACTTCGCTATCGTACCATAGGCACAATATCCCTCGCGAACCACAGACCGCCGAGGTGGTTTTCACATGCGTGCCAGGCGAGTAATCACACTCTCAGTAGCCCTTGTTGTCGCCCTGGTGGCGTGCTATGCGGTGTTTGTCACCCAGCCCTTCGCTCAGGGCCCTCCTCCGGGGATGGGGCCGGAAGCCGGCATGGGCGGCATGGGAGGCATGCCCGGCGCGCCGGGTCAAATGGGCATGCCCGGCATGGGCGGAGGACCCGGCGGCGGTGGCGGCGGCGGGGGGAACCCCTGGACCTGGTCCGAGTCGGCCATGCCCGAGGAGCTCACCATGAGCTATGGCGAGTTTCTCATGCAGGAGGGCCAGGCGCCCGTCCCCTTGCCCGAGTTCTATCTGATCAAGGGCAATGGCGATCTCAAGAAGCACACCCGCAATGAGTGGTTCGGCCTCAGCCGGCTGTATGAGGACCGCCCGGTGAAGCTGGCGGCCCCGCTGGTGGGCAGGCCCGGGAACCAACTGTGGGACAAGATCTACGTCGAGGCCGCCGTCAAGCACAATGAAGTCAACGCCATCTGGTACCGCTGGGTGGACGCCCTGTCGAACTTCTGGTTCGAGGTGGGCTATCCCTACGTGGGCCCCCAGATGCTGCAGTTCGACTGGCAGCGCAAGAGTCTGCGCAGTGCCGACGGGACCATAGGCTGGAAGCGCTGGGAAGCCACGCTGCCGGAGACCTTCAGCGTAGTTGTCCCGGTGGTCATGCACGTCAAGGACAAGTGCCAGCAGACCTATGGCAATAAGTTCTACAGGGCCATGAAGCCCTTTGACAACCGCGGCTGGAGCCGGGCGCCGTTCGAGTTCATGACCTACGAGGACGGCTTCCTGCGCCCGCATACCTTCTATCTGGCGGATGAGACCATTCAGGTCTGGAACAACCTGTGGGAACGGGCTGACGTGCAGTTGCGGCTCTTCGACCCGGAGAACGTGGAGATCGTTCGGGCCAGTCAGCCCTCGGGCCTGAGCCCCTCGATCTTCACCCAGATGGTGAACCCGCCCACGATCTACTATGACGAGCGCTACCGCCTGCTGTTCGGCCATGAGGATGAGAAGTTCCGCGGCGGCTCCAAGCTCAACCTCAACGGCAAGGAAGGCTGGTACTTCGAGTACACCTTCACCTTGACCCGCGATCAGTTGAAGGCGCTCAACAGCGCCAAGGCCCGCCTGGTGGTGGACGGCGGTCCGCCGGAGCGCATGAAGTACCTGGCCGCCCCCGCCCTGGGCGGGGCCACGCAGCAGGCCGGCGGGGCCACCCCGATGGGCGGCGGCATGCCCGGAGGCGGAATGCCCGGCGCCCCCGGAGGGCCCGGAGCGGGGATGGAGGGCATGGGGCCACCCATGTAGAGCCGTCACCCATCTGGCCACAAATGACAAACGAGCACAGGGGGCCCGCCGGTGGGTGGGCCCCCTTTTGTTGGGGGCGGTTCTTCGGTGTTCGATACTGGTCGCTCCATCGGCCCGGCTGAGGGCGTCGCCGACGGGCCGGTAGCCGGACTCCGCCTCCACATGCAAAGGAGAGTTCCCATGTCCGTCATCCAGCAGTTCACCGTGCGGTCTCCGCGCGAGATCATCGTGGGTTGGGGTGCCATGGCCGGCCTGGGCGAGACCGTCGCCGGTCTGGGGCACAGGCCCCTGCTCGTGGTGGGCGGAGGTTCGCTGAAGGCCTCCGGTCGACTGGCGGCCATCATGGGAGACCTGGAGGATGCCGGCCTGTCCGTTACGCTGTTCGAGGGCGTGGAGCACGACCCCTCGACGGCCACCATCGACCGTGGCCGGGAGGTCTTTCGCGCCGCCGGGTGCGATTGCGTGGTGGCCATCGGGGGCGGCAGTGCCATGGACGCGGGCAAGGCCATCGCCGGCCTTTCGGCGGAGAGTGCGCCGACCGCGGAGTTCGTGCGCGGTTTGGCCATCACGGCGCCGGTGCCGCCCATCGTGGCCTGCACCACCACCTCCGGCACCGGCTCCGAGGTGACCCACGTCTCAGTGCTCACGGATACTCAGCGCGCGGTGAAGGCCAGCATCCGCACCGCCGGGATGATGCCTTCCGTGGCCGTGGTGGATGCCGAGCTCACCGTGTCGCTCCCCCGGCGGCAGACCGCCTTCAGTGGCCTGGACGCCCTGACCCAGGCCATCGAGTCGTATGTGTCGGTAGGAGCCAATCCGTTTAGTGATCCGCCGGCTTTGGAGGCCACCGTCCGTATCGCGCGTTGGCTCCGCACGGCCTGCGAGCAGGGAGGCCACCAGGAGGCGCGGGAGAACATGGCGGTGGGCAGCATGCTGGCCGGGCTGGCCCTGGCCAGCGCCAGACTGGGCCTGGTGCACGGCATCGCCCATCCACTGGGCGCGCTGTACGGTCTGGCCCACGGGGAGGCGTGCGCTTTGCTCTTGCCGTACGTGATGGAGTTCAATGCCGAGGCGGGGAGGGGCAAGTTCGCGCGGCTGGCGCGGGAAGCGAATCTCGTCGCCGCCGACCGCCCGGAGGCCGAGGCCGGTGCGACCCTGGTGGCGTGGACCCGGGAGCTTTGCGAGGCACTGGGCTGTCTGCGGCCCTTCGCCGACTTCGGCCTCAAGCGCGAGGACTACGGGGCCATCGTGGAGGCGGCCATGGCCTCGGGATCGACGAAGGCCAACCCCCGGCGTGTCACGCCCGAGGATGTGGTGGCTCTGTTGGACAGGGCGATGTAGGGCGCGGGCCGCAGTCACTCCCGCAGTGGCTTGTGTGGCGGGAGGCGTATGCGGAGAGCAAAGGGAACCGCCCGGCGTCATCATGACGCCGGGCGGCCTGTGTTCTGTGTCTATCGCCGAGGGTTGCGGGGGTCCTTAGTCGATCATCGTCGCGGCCGGGCCGTCGCCGGCGTAGCGCACGACCTTGGTGACCGCGGTGACGCTGTCACCCTCCGACGGATTGACCACCTTCACGCCCTGGGCGTTACGGCCCGTGTTGCGGATGCCTTTCACCGGCATGCGGATCAGGACGCCCTGGCCGGTGATGCACATGATCTCGTCGTCCTCTTCCACCACCAGCACACCCACGACCGGTCCTGTGCGCTCGGTGACCTTGAGGGTGATGACGCCCTGGGTGGCGCGGCCCTTGCGGGGGTACTCGGCCAAGGGCGTGCACTTGCCAAGACCCTTGGCACCCACCACCAGCAGGTCGTTTCCGTCCTCCTTGTCCACCACGGCCGTGGCGACGATGCTGTCGCCATCGCGGAGCTTGATGGCATTGACCCCGGCGGCATTGCGCCCGACGGTCCGGACCTCGCCCTCATCGAAGCGCACGCACTTGCCGTCGCTGGTGGAGATCATGACGTCCTTGGTGCCGTCCGTCCACATGACCCACTTCAGGCGGTCTTCGTCCCGCAGGTTAATCGCGATGATCCCCTTGGCACGCAGCGGGGTGTCGTACTCCTTGAGCGCCGTCTTCTTGATCAGCCCGCCCTCGGTGACCATCACCAGGTACCCGCCCACATCGAAGCTCTCGATGGGGATCATGGCGGTGATGCTCTCGCCCTGCTCGATGGGGACGAGGTTGATGATCGGGATGCCCCGGGACTGCCTGCTGGCCATGGGGACCTGATAGGCCTTGAGCTGGTAGATCATGCCCCGGTTGGTGAAGCACAGCACGATGTGATGCGTGGTGGCCACGAACACATCGCGGACAGTGTCCTCCTCCTTCTTGTTGAGGGCCACCACACCCCTGCCGCCCCGGCGCTGCAGGCGATACGTATCCACCGGCAGGCGCTTGATGTAGCCGTCGTGGGTGATGGTGATGGTCATGTCTTCCTGGGCGATGAGGTCTTCCATCGTGATGTCGTCGGCCTCACCGGGAATGATGCGCGACCGGCGATCGTCGCCGAACTCGCGCTTGACCCGGCGCAGCTCGCCCTTCATGACCTCGGACTGCTTGTCGTGGGAGCCCAGGATCTCGCGGTACTCGGCAATGGCCTCCTGAAGCTGGCCCATCTCCTTTTCGATCTCGATGCGGGACAGCCTGGTGAGCTGCCCAAGCTGCATGGACAGGATGGCCTCGGCCTGCTTCTCGGAGAAACCGAACTCCTTCATCAGGCCCTGCCGGGCCTCGGTACGGTTGGCACTGGCCCGAACCAGAGCGATGATCTCGTCCAGCACGTCCAGGGCCTTGATCAAGCCCTCGAGGATATGGGCCCGGTCCTCGGCCTGCTTGAGCAAGAAGCGGGTGCGGCGGAGGACGACCTCACGCCTGTGGGCGAGGAAGTGCTGGAGACACTCCTTGATCCCCAGCAGCCGCGGGACCACCGCATCGGTGCCGGGCACAGGGACGAGGGCCATGAAGTTGACGGCGAAGTTGGTGCGCATCGCCGTGCGCTTGTAGAGCTGATTGAGCACCACATTGGGGTTGGCGTCCCGACGCAGCTCGATGACCACCCGCATCCCCTTGCGGTCCGTCTCATCCCGCAGGTCGGAGATGCCGACGATCTTGCCCTCCTCGTGGAGCCGGGCGATGTGCATCAGAAGCTCGCTCTTGGACACCTGGTACGGCAGCTCGGTGACGATGATCGCGGTGCGGCTGCGATCCAAAGGCTCGATGACGGCCCTGGCCTGCATGGTGACCGAGCCGTTGCCCGTCTCGTAGTAGCGCCTGATCCCCTTGGTGCCGAGGATGAAGCCGGCCGAGGGGAAGTCCGGCCCCGGCATGAGCTTCATGATCTCCTCGGTGGCGATGTCGGGGTCATCGAGAATGGCGATGGCGGCGTCCACCACCTCGCCCGCATTGTGGGGCGGGATGTTGGTGGCATACGCCGGCACGATACCCGACGAGCCGTTGCACACGAGGTTGGGGAACATCGCCGGGAGAACCCGGGGCTCCTGGTTACGCTCGTCGTAGGTGGGCTGGAAGTTGACGGTGTCCTTGTCCAGATCTTCCAGCATGATCATGGCTATACCGGACAGGCGCGCCTCGGTATAGCGCGGGGCGCCGGCCGGATCGCCGTCGACGGAGCCGAAGTTCCCCATCGGGTCGATGGGCGGATAGCGGGCGTTGAAGTCCTGCCCCATGTGTACCAGGGTGCCGTAGATCGAGGCATCACCGTGGGGGTGATAGGTCTTCATCGTCGCCCCGACGATGGCCGCGCACTTCGAATGCGGCCGGTCCGGGGTCAGATTATCATCGCGCATGGCGACCAGGACCCGGCGTTGCGAGGGCTTCAGCCCATCGCGCACGTCGGGAAGGCCCCTGGCCATGATGGTGCTCATGGCGAACTGCATGTACGAGGTCTCCATCTCCGTCTGCAGGGAGATGGGACGGATGATTCCGGCGTTGTTTTGATCGTCAGCCATTGCTTGCTCCCGTTATCTGCCGACGGCCTCCCGAAAATGCGGGGAGTGCCGCTGAAGAAGCGTCAGAGAACCTGTACCGCCCGCTCGCCCGCCGGAAGCCGGGCTTCCGGGGCCGCGTTTCTAGAGGTCCGGATGAAAAGCCCGGCCGGCCCGGTTTCTGTCATTCCGGAGCGTCGGCGTCGCAAACCCGGCGGCGCAGGCTCAGGCTTGCGCCGCTTGGGCGAAGAATCTCGTTGAATGCCAGGGGATTCCTCGAGCTGCTCCCTTCGGGAGCGGGCGCTCTCAGAATGACATTCCCGGCGAAGGCGGGGTTTCCGGCCGCACCTCTAGAGGCGTGGCCGAAGACCCCAGTTCGGCGGGTCACGGACCCGCCGAGTCGGGCTGGAAAGCCCGATCCCGCTTTGCGTGATGGCTGCGAACGGCCTCTCGCCCGGGCC
>CAYRFY010000522.1:0-5976 GCA_964423635.1 uncultured Armatimonadia bacterium
GTGGGCTGCTTCCTGATCGGGCTCATCTTCGCCCTGGGCACCACCACCGGTCTGAGCCCTTCGTTGCGCCTGTTTCTGATGACGGGGTTCCTGGGAGCACTCACCACCTTCTCGACCTTCGCGCTGGAGACCGTGTCCTTCGCCCGGGACGGGCTGACGGTGACGGCGATAACCAATGTGCTGGCCCACAATGTGGGCGGTCTGATCGCCGCACTTCTCGGCATGTGGGCGGGGCGCATCGTGTGAGGAGATGCGGATGCCGCTTGCGTACAGCATCATCGAGATCTACACAGCCGAACGCGCCAGGTATCAGGGACGCCCGGTGTGGGAGGCCGCCGTCGACCACGTTCTGAAAGCCGGCACCGCCGCCCGCTGTCTCGTGTTCAAGGGCGTGGCGGGTGGGTACGAGGACGGCGAGCCGGTGGGTGGCCACCTCGAGGTCTTGTCCTACGACCTGCCGGTGAAAGTGGAGATCGTTGTCCCGTCCGCGGAGTGCGGGCGCCTCCTGCGGGCTCTGGAGCCCGTGGTGACCGACGGGATCCTCACCGTCCGCCAGGCGGATGTACGGGTCCACCACATCAAGGACCGGCTCATTCCCCGGCGTCTCCGAGTGCGAGATGTCATGACCTCGCCGGTGACGTCTGTGACGCTCACCGCGCCTGTGAGTGACGTGGTGCGCCTCCTGCTCGGCGCCCGGTTCAACTCCGTTCCGGTGGTCGACGAGGCCAATCGCCCGGTGGGGATCATCACCCAGGGCGATCTGATCGATCGCGCACACATGCCGGTTCGTCTCGGGCTGCTGGCTGAGCTGGAGCAGGAGCCCCTGCACGAGTATCTGCAGAGCATCGAGCATCTCGACGCAGGTCTTGTCATGACCAGGCCGGTGGTGACGATCGGGGATGAGGAGCTGCTGGACGCGGCGGTCGGCCAGATGCTGCGGCATGGCCTGAAGCGCATGCCGGTGGCGGACAGCGCGGGCTCTCTGGTCGGCATGCTGGCTCGCGCGGACGTTCTGGGCATGGTGGCGGGACGCGAGGGCGAGGTCCCGGCGGGGGAGAACCCGCCGGTTGACCCGTCTCAGGCGGCGGCCGTTGCCGACGTCATGACCCGTGAGCGCGCCACCATCGCACCCGAGGCCACCGCCGCCGATGTGGTGACGGCCCTACGCGCCAGGGGGGTGCAGCGCCTGGCCGTCGTGGACGCCGATGACCGACTGCTCGGAATCGTGACAGACCTCGACGTGTTCCGGGCCCTTCCCGGTCGTCGCGGCGGCTTCTGGGACTTCTTCACCCGCCGCACGGACATGTGGGCCGCCGCTCAGAACAAGTCCGTCACCGACATCATGACCAAGGAGCTGGTCACAGTGACGGAGCGTACGAGCATCGACGACGCGATACGACTCATGGCCCGCCACGGTCTGAAGAGACTCCCGGTCGTGGATGCGGAAGACCGCTTCCAGGGCATGATCAGTCGCCAGGCGGTCCTGGCCGCCGGGGCCCGCTCGGGAGCGGAGGGCATGTGGGAATGACCTGTCTCGGGCGCGCCGGATGGGCGGCGGTCTGACTGTCCCCTCGTCACGTGGAGTTCTTCGCCCTGATGGAGGCCCTGGAACGGCCGGGCTGCCCTCTGTGTCGCCTCGCCGACGAGGCGGGGCGCCGCTTCCTACGGGCCCTTCTCTACGAGCGCGTGAACGACGTACCCACCCGGAATGAACTCCGCCGTGGGGGCGGGTTCTGCCGCCTCCATACGGGCCTTCTGCTCTCCATGGGCGACGCTCTGGGCGCCTCCATCATCTATGCCGATCTGCTGAGATCGTCCTCGGCGGCTCCGGCTTCCGATCACACCTGTCTGGTCTGTGTTGCGGCCCAGAGCGCCACGCACCGAGCCATGGCCGCCCTCTCGCGCCATATTGAGGAGCCGGACGTGCTGGCCGCCTATTCCGCCTGTGACGGTCTATGCCTGCCGCATCTTGCCGAGCTCACGGGGCCCGGCGCGGACACCATCGCCGATATCGAGCGCGAGCGTATGGAGGCTTTGGCCGCCGAATGCCTGGAGTTCGTGGCCAAGTCCGACTACCGCCGCCGCAACGAACCCATGGCGGCGGAGAGAGACGCCTGGCGCCGTGCCGCGCTCAAACTCGCCGGAGGCGTGCCGGACAGGCGAGCTTAGCGTCCATCGTGCAGTCCGGAGGATCGGTGGGGAGGAGGGGCCGGGCGGACACGTCGTGAGGCCCGGGACGGCGCGAGCCACACGCGCACCGATGGACCACCAAACCAAAGCACCCCGGGAGATTCAACAGATGGGCTCACATGGCCCGATCGACATGGGCGACACGCAGCTTAGCCAGGGTCAGAGGCGCCATCTGGTGTCCGTCTATGCCACGATCTGCCATCTGCTGCGGCAGATGGAGGATGCTGCAGCAGAGGGGCGCTCGCCTTCCGGGATCGGCGCTCCGCTCACCGCGATCTCGGCCGAGGACACGGCGGTCATCATGCAGCCGCTTTGTGAGCTGCGCGAGCGCGTGCGCCGGTTGGCGGCGCAGTACGCTCCCGAGGAGCTGGCGGGGTACGAGACACCCCAGTCGCCCACAGCGACCATGGTGTGGCTGTCGAATCTGCACAATCGCGTGCGCGCGGCCGTGGACGACCTGCAGCCCGGCAGGGTGCGCAAGTACGGGCCAATGAGCGCGGAGCAGACCGAGATGGTAGAAGAGCTCCATGCAGAGCTGCTGGCGATGGTGCTGGCGGCCCGGCCCGCTCTGGACGCCGTGACCGGCGCCGCCCCCTGTGGCCGTTAGCCAAGACGCGGACTCCGCCCGCCCGCCATCCGCACTTCCGGGAGAAGGCCGCGGGCTTCCGACTTTGCGGGCAGGTATCGCGCCGTCTTCCCCGGAAGTATCCCCTCGCCGGAAGGTCCGTGCTGCTTTCCACGCGGCCCACCGCCCGGGCCCGGACTGCTCTGCGGCGGGCTGTGAACGTCTCCAGTCGATCGATCCACATGAAGAGGTGAGCTGTAATGCCCCATCTTTGCCGAGCCCTGGCCCTCAGTGTGCTCATGCTCTGGGTGCTGCCATCGGCCGTTGCGCAGCCTGAAGGGCCGCCGCCCCTCCCCGAGGGTGCCGGTGCCCAGTACAAGGAGTGGCTGATCTCCCAATACTCGTTCTACAAGACGGCCACCGGCCGTTTCGCCCCGATCTACCCGGCCCTGGCCCGCCAGATCGTGCAGGACTACGGTATTACTCGGGGAATCTGCGTGGACCTGGGCGGCGGGTGCGGCTCGTTGGCCATGGCACTGGCACGCGAGACAGAGCTGACGGTGTACATGCTCGACATCAACCCCGCAGCCGTCAGGCTCTGCGGGATGCTGACGGATGAGGCGGGGCTCACCGGGCGGGTGCTGCCCATCGAGGGGGATGCCACGAACCTGCCCTTCCGCGACGAGTTCGCCGACATCGTGGTTAGCCGCGGCTCCATCTTCTTCTGGCCCAGTCAGATCGGCGGGGTCAAGGAGGCCTTTCGCATTCTCAAACCCGGTGGAGTCGCCTACATCGGCGGCGGGTTCTCGAGGTTGCTGGACCCGGAGATACTACAGGGGCTCAAGGATGAGCGGCAGAGGGCGCAGGCAGCGGGCCGGGGCAGCGGAGCGCGCAAGCCCTTCGAGAAGGACATCGTGGACCAGATCAAGGCCGCGGGCATCGATCAGGTGAGGATGCTGCACGAGCCCGACAACGACCCGGACTGGGGCTGGTGGCTGGAGATTCGCAAGTAGGGCCGGTCCACCTGCGGTCCATGGAGGTAGCAGAACCGAACACGCCCCCGCATGACCCGCGGGGGCGTGAGAATTGATAGGGGGCGGCTGCCACGGCCTGGGACTAGAGGGGCTCGCCGATGACGCAGATCTCCGGGATGAGGTCGACGTCGAACCTCTCCATTACGCGGGCTCGAACCAACTCGATGAGGGTGAGCACGTCCTGAGCCGTGGCGTTGCCCTCGTTGACGATGAAGTTGGCGTGCTTGTGAGAGACCAGAGCGTCGCCCACTCGCATGCCCTTGGCGCCTGCCTCCTGGAGAAGTCGCCCGGCGTAGTCGCCCTCGGGACGCTTGAAGACGCAGCCGGCGCTGCGCATGGCTACGGGCTGCTTCTGGCAGCGGGTCTCCAGAACCCCACACATCTTCTCGCGCAGTTCGCCCGGCTCACCGCGCAAGAGCCGCAGACCGGCCTGGGCGATGACGAGGTCCTTGCCCTGGAAGTAGCTGGTCCGGTAGCCGAAATCACCCTCCTGGGCCCAGCGCGTCTCGATCCCGCCATCGGCGGTGATGTAGCGGACCCATTCGGTGAACTGCCCCGTCTCGCCGCCGTTGGCACCGGCGTTCATGGTCAGCGCCCCGCCCAGCGTGCCGGGGATGCCGGCCGCCCATTCCAGGCCGCCCAGGCCCTGGTAGGCACAGGTGCGACAGAGCTCGGCCACCCGCACGCCGGCCTCGGCAACCACCTGGTCACCGCGTACGTGCACGGCGGACATCCCGTTGGCGATCTTCACCACGACGCCGCGGATCCCGCCGTCCAGCACCAGCATGTTGGTGCCGTTGCCGATAACCGTGGGCTTCTCGTTGAGGGCCTTCAGTACACGAAGAGCCTCGGCGAGTCCGGCGACACTGTGGGGGATCACAAGAACATCGGCGGGACCACCGATGCCAAAAGACGTGTGCGCCGCCATGGGCACATCGCCCTCAACGGTTAGGTCCGGGATGCGTTGCAGCGTCTGAAGTGCGTTCATTTGCTTCGTCGATGATCCGTCGGTGGTTCTCGCGGCCCGGGTGCGCCACCCACCGGTGATGGGCACGCTAGCCATTGTGCTGGTCATCGCCCTCCGTCGGACCGGAGTCGTCGTCGGACGGCGCCGCTTGGGGGGCCTCCCAGCCGGTGTCCTCCTGCGAGGTGTCGGGCGGCGCGGAAGGCTGCTGCTCGGGCTGAGCTTGGTCCTGGGCAGCGGGCTCTTGCCCCTCGCCGGGCTCGTCCGCCGCCGCGGGAGCCTCGGCGGCCGGTGTCGGCTCGGCCGAACCGGGGCTTGCCGGGGCGACCGGCGGAGCCTGAGGCTCGTCCTTCTTGTCCTGGGTGTTCTGGGCCAGCGTCTTCGCGGCCCCGACCACCCCGCCCCACCCCTTCTTCACCGAATCGCCCGTCTCCGACAGGCTTTCGGCGGCCTGTTGGGCCTGTGACTTGGCCAGTTCGCTGAGCTTGGCCAACTGCTGCTTGAGACCGCCTTCCCCGGGTGTCGCGGCCAGCGCCGCGGCCGGAACCACGACTGAGTCGCGTCCGTCGACGGTGCCTTCCATGGGGGTGAGGCAGATGACGCCCTCGGTTATGTCCCGCCAGGCACCACCGGAAACCTCGTAGCGCGTGACGTTCTTGTTGACCGGATCGATGTACACGGTGCTCAGCACTCCCAGCCGTCGTCCGGCGGCCGTGAGCACCTCCCGAGGACCTGCCGCGGGGTCGCGGCGCCTCTCCATCAGACTCGGCAGCTCGGACAGGTGGCGGGCCACGCGGTACGTGCCGACCATCACCGCGTCGGTACCGATCACCTCCACATCCGATGCGGCGATGCCCTTCTCCGACGGGCCTTTACCCACGATCAGTCCCTCAAGAGCACCCGAGGAGAGACTGACAATGGCCTGGCTAACCGTCCCCACCTCGCGGCCTTCCTTCGAAGAGAACACCTTGAGCCCGATGATGGAAGCAAGATCACGCATCGGTCCGTCCCTTCCTGGCTCAGCGCAAAAGGCGCTGAAGGGGAGTTGGCACTCGGTGACAATACGCGCTGCGAGCCCGACGCACCGCACAACCACATTCCTATACGCTCCCGTAGGCGACGCCGATGGCCGCCGTCACCTACGGCCGTGCAGACTTTACGGTATTTCGCCGTGCCATAGTACCACACCTGCCCCGCCGGACGCTACTTTTGAGCGCCCTGCG
>CAYRFY010000523.1:0-5965 GCA_964423635.1 uncultured Armatimonadia bacterium
CTGACCGGCCGGCGGACGCTTCTGCTACGGGATGAGAAGCCGGGGAGGATATCCTGGCAATGAAAGCGAAGTGCATCGGCCGGATCTGGGGTGTTCTCACGACCGCCGCTCCACCGGCGGCGCACCGGCCGCGCCGGATGCCCTCACACGCACCCGGGCTCGACCCCGGCACGGCATCAATGCGGACGGAGGACCTGACTGTGGCCTATTCATTCCTCGAGCTGGCATACGAGGTGCTCGAGGACTCGAACGGGACTCTGACCTACCAGGAGGTCTCGAACGCGGCGAGCAACGCGGGCCTGACTGTCAAGCTCAAGACCTCCGGCAAAACACCCTGGGCCCGCCTGGGCTCCCGTCGGTACGTCCACATCGGTGAGAACCAGGTTGCCGGGTTCGTGGGACTCCGTGGGAGGACCCAACCCACCTACTCCCCACCGAACCTGCCGAAGACTTCCCCGGCGACACGTTCTGCGCGCTGAACGAGAAGGAAGAGAAGGCCTTTGGGGAGTACCGGACGAGGCGGCTGGTGCTGGAGGCTTGGGAGAGGCAGGAGGGGGCGTTCCGGCAGAGGGGAGAGACGTAGCATGGTCTTCTTCATTGACGAGAGCGGCCATCCGCACCCCAATGACCCCGTCCCGTGCCCTGTCCTGGCGGCGGTCGGGGTGCCCGTCTGGCGGTCGCGCATGCTGATGGGATCGCTATACAGGCTGAAGCGCGACATACTGGCCATTACCGACACATCTCACAAGGACGACCGCTTCAAGGCGAAGGCAGTGCTCAACGAGCACACACAGGCGAGTGCCCGCCAAATGGCAGTTCGTCGAAGAGGTGGTTCGCGCGGCTGTGAACCTACCGGTGGTGAGCTTGTTCGTCGTGATGGAGCGGCCCAGCGTGCCCCAGACATACGACGCCCAGCACCTGCCCCGGTATGTCCAGTTTCTGCTGGAGAGAGCCAACCAGTACATGCTGGACCATCACCCTGATGCCGTGGCGCCTCTGGTGTTCGACGGACGCTCCCCCGGAGCCGACGCGGTCTAGACGACGGCTATCGGCAACTTCCTGTATCGGCACGGGAGAGGCCGATTGTGGAGAAATGTGTTGGAGACGCCCTTCTTCGTCAGTTCCGCTCTGACGCCGGGAGTGCAGATCGCGGACTACTTCGCCGGCGTGGTCCGGCAACACTGGGAGATCGCTCTTCACGGGCGCGAGGAGCCGCCGGCATAGGCCGCAGCCATCGAGAAGCTATACAGACTCATCAAGGGCACCGTGGTTGATCTAGAAGTGCCGGACGCCGAGGGAACCGGAAGTCACACTCTCTTTGGGGAGTACCGCATGGGAGCCCATTACTGGGACGCCAAAGACGGATGACCCAGAACTGGAAAAGAGGCCAGTTGGGGTACTATCAAAGTACCACAGCGGGCCCCTCACATCCATTATGCCCGGCGTCGTCCCGGCGTCAACCAAGAAGCTGCTGTCACGCCGCCCCGCGAACTGCCCGCAAAGCAACCGCGCAGCATCCCGGCCTGCACGGCCGGAGCGTGCGGGAGCCGGCGGACATCCTGCATCCGTGGGAAGACCCTACCCACCGAACCCTGCCGAGGACTTCCCCGGCGACACGCTCTGCGTGCTGAAGCACAAGGAGAACAAGCCGTGCCGCGAGTACCGAAAGAGGAGGCTGGTGCTGGAGGCGTGGGGGAGAGCAACAGAAGTGATCCGACCGCGAGGTGACAAGCGATGGCGGAATCCGTCTACACCCTGGCAGTCTACCTGTACGATGCTCCGGCGAGCGAGAAGTTCGCCGAGGCCAATCCGGTGGTGTCGCGCACGATACAGATACGCGGCACACAGACGCTGGAGGAACTTCACGAGGCCATCTTCGAGGCCTTCGACCGCTGGGAAGAGCACATGTATGAGTTCCACTTTGGCCCCGGGCCACGAGACTACAGCCGCGGCCGCTACGGCATTCCCGACCCCTCCGGACTCTTCGCACTCGTGGATCGCGACGAGCCCACAAGTGATGCCGCGAAGACGAAGATCGATTCTCTGGGATTGGAGGTCGGCCAATCCTTCGGCTACCTGTTCGACTTCGGCGACGACTGGTACCATCAGATCGATGTGGTGGCCATCGGGGAGGCGGAGCCGGACGTGGAGTACCCCTGCCTCACTGACCGGATCGGCGACAGCCCCCCGCAGTACATGGAGGAGGAGGAGGAAGACGACTGGGAAGACGAAGGCGAGTGAACCCCGAGCCCGGCACACGTCGGCCCACCGCATGACCGCGCGCGGGGCAAAGCGCGGAGCCCCGGGCAGCCCCGGGCGCACTGGATCGCCAACGGCGAGAAGACGGTGGCTGTCCGGACGCGCCGTTCCCAGCGCTGTGGAGCAATGCGTAGCACCACACTGTCGCGCCCACGAAGCACAACAACGGAGGGCCATTGAGATGCGACTCGAGGGACGGAAGGCGTTGGTCACAGGGGCGAGCCGGGGTATCGGCAGGGCCATTGCGATAGCCTTCGCCGATGAGGGCGCCGATCTGGTGGTCACGGCGCGCAGCGCCGAGGCGCTAAGCGACGTCGTGGAGCAGGTGACGGCGCGGGGGCGGCGGGCCCACGCGCTGGCCTGGGATGTGAGTGACGCGGCGATCTGTGGGGAGCGTCTGGACGAGGCCTGGGCGGCGCTGCGGGGCATCGACGTGCTTGTTAATAACGCCGGGGTCGTGCGGCTGCCCGCGGACCATCCGGCCCCCACGCCCGAGGCGGCCTACGACTACGTCATGGACACAAACCTCAAGGCACTGTACCTGATCTGCGAGACGGCGGCGGAGCGCCTTCAGGCCCAGGGCAAGGGGGCCATCGTCAACATCGCCTCGGATGCCGGCCTGCGGAACGCCCCGCACCCCTACGGCATCTCCAAGTGGGGTGTGATCGGTTACACGCAGGGCCTTGCGAAGCGGCTCGCGCCGGCGGGCGTCCGCGTCAACGCCATCGCCCCCGGCCCGGTGGCCACCGAGATGATGAACTGGCACCCCGGGGAGCCCATGGAGGCGCCGGGCTGTCCTCTGGGGCGCTTCGCGCTGCCCGAGGAGATCGCGCCCATCGCGGTGTTCCTGGCCTCGGAGGATGCGCGGGCGGTCTTCGGCGCCACCATCCTCGCCAACAGCGGAAACGACTGAGCGCGCCTCAAGGACCCGTGGAGCAACTCCCCGACAGGCCGACGCTCCGGCCTGCTACACGCGAGGCCTCCGCCAGGCGCTCGGCGACACCGTCGCCACACTCTCGGTAGAGCTCGGTGGAGCGGGAGATGCGGCGAGCATAGCGTTCCGTGCGTACCGCAGACATAATGTGGGGTGGAGGTGCGAGACGATGGCGACCACGCTGAGCGAGGCCATACGGGCGGCGGCCCGCGTGCTGCGGGAGCAGGGGGCCAGGGAGGTCTACCTGTTCGGGTCGGCAGCCACTGGGCGCCTGCATGACGGGTCGGACGTCGACCTGGCCGTCGCCGGACTGCCGCCCGAACGCTTCTTCCGTGCGATGGGCCTGGCTGCCGATCTGCTGGATCGGCCGTTGAGCCTGGTGGACCTGGACGAGGATACTCCCTTCACCCGTTACCTGAAGGCGGAGGGGGGCCTACAGCTTGTGGGATAGGATCCAGGCACAGATTCAGATCGAGCTCGAGCAACTCGACCGGCTGTTGAACACCTACCGGCCGCTCCTCGTGCGCCGCACAGCGGTGCCCCCCAGCGACGGTCCCGCCGAGCGGGACCGTCGAGGTCGTCAGCAGGTCCTCGTCGACGACCTGCGTCATGGCGGTGCGGCGGCCGGCCGTGCCCACCTCTCCCAGGCCCGAAGGGCCGACCGGGAGAGGTCGCGCCAGTCGTATCGGCGCGGGTGAGGGGCCGACTGATGAGAACCGCCGCCGTAGCGCTGGGGCACCCGGCCTGAGTAGACCATGCATGCGCCGAGCTTTCGGTCTCCGCTGGCCAGCAAGTCAGCGCCGGGACGGTGTTCGCAGGTGAGTGGCGATCCTGACGCGACGGGGGCTCTCCCCAGGCGGCCCCTCGCCCGCAAGCGCCCCGCGGGGCGCCCGACTCTCCCGGGGGGAGAGGTGGCACGTCAACGGCCGCTATCCCCGGCCGTCCGAGCCACACCACCAGCCCGGACGGCCGGGGTTCATCCTTGGCGCGGACCTGTACCGCGCCGCCGTCCTGCCGTCGCGCCGTTCCCCCTCCCCCCACCCCCCAATCCCCTACCCCTTCACCCCCGGCACCAGGTTCAGGCAGCTACACGATGCCCCCGCCACGGCTTTCAGCAGGTCCGGGGCGGAGGAGGGGTCACGCTCCACGGCCTCCAAAGCCTGGAGGATTCTCCCGCGGACGATAGGATCGGCGCCTTTCACATTGCCCACATCGCGCACCAACCCTCGCGCCCCTCAGGCTCCGTCTTCACTTGCTGCAGTTCGTCATACAGCCGACCAAGGTACAGCCAGAGCCGCACAGCGTCTTGCTGTGGGGCCACCGGCATTGCGTGTTCAGTTGTCTGGGTCATATCGGGGTCCTCCCGATGTCAGCGCCCGGCCGCTATCGGCTGCGGCGGGCGCTTGGTACCATCCCCCCGGCCGGCCGAGGCGTCCGGGGCACCGCGGACGGCCCGGGGCTCTGCTTGCTGCTGCGTTGCGGCGCCGGCCGATCTCGCGGCCCTGCCCGGTCCGAGCCCACGCTCAGGCAATTGTAGGGGCTGCCGCCAGGACCCTTCCGGGTGCCGGTTGGCAGCGCGTGTCCTCTCCCTGCGGAGCCCCGCCCAGGGAGTGCACGCGGCTGAGGCCTCCGCCTACCACGCGACGCTGCTCCACGCTCTCGGGTCCCAGCACGACCATGGCGGCAGGCCAGGTGCGCGCAGTCATCTGCCGTTCCCTCCTGTACCGGCCTGACGCGCCGAGCGTCGCAACAACGCTACCGAGACAAGGGTCCAGGACACCGCGAGTACCTCCGGTACGTAGCCCAGCAACGAGGCCCGACTGGGCAACTGGCAGAGGCTTGCGGCGACGGCGATGGGGGGCACGAGAAGCAGGGGCCGCGCTTTGGCATCCAGCACGGCCGTGTCACGCAGCGCCGCTACTGTTATGAGCATGCCATAGCCCACTACCGACCACAGGTAGGAGCGACCCATAGCTGATGGGCTGACCCCAAACGACCACAGGGCGCACGCGAGAGCGGCCGTCGGTAGCGCCCTGAAGCGATGGAACGCGAGCAGGTAACCGAGTGCGATGAGCCCCAGCCAGAGCACTGTCGTCACGACGCCCACACTCCCATCTCCTTCTGCGGGCGTCCGGCGACCGCAGGTCCCAGCCACGGGTTGTTCGGGCTGCTCGGGTCATTGGCTGGGAACGCGAACGCGTATGTACAGAAGCTCGCCGCAGCTGCGTGGATGGAGACTACTCGGTACGCGGCAGCTATGCTCGCGAGCAACCCTAGCAGGGCACTGAACACCTTGATGTTCCTGTTCAGCAGGTACAGATAGGGACCTATCCAGAACGTCAGAGCGAAGTCCTGATGTGGGTTCTTGCGAGCATCTATCTCCCACATCTCATTGGCCACGTCGCGCACACACCTCCTGAACGGGTCGCACTCGTCCATGAAGGGGGTCGCGAACCACATGACTGGCCCCGCGGTAGCCATCGCCAGCCATGCCCACGCCTGCATGAGAGGTGCGCGTAGGTGGTCCTCCAGGAAGTCTGAGAATGGGTCTCGCGCGGCGACCGACCTCGGCTGGAGCCCCGCGGCGTCGGCGATGGTGACGGGATTGCTGCAGGCATACCAGTAGGCCTCTGCTCGCAGCACGGCGTCCCTCCCCACAAACCTCCCCACCGTCGGGTCGTACCACCGGTGCCACAGGAGCATCATGTCCTCGAACGCCTCGGGCATGTACTGGTAGGCGCCGACGTACTTGAAGAAGGCGCTCCTCGGGAC
>CAYRFY010000524.1:0-270 GCA_964423635.1 uncultured Armatimonadia bacterium
GAACGTGGGCACTTTCCTGTGGCCCCGCCAGGGACAGGGCTTTGCCATGGTCGTCCCGCACCCCAAGAGCATCTCGTACGCCGACCACATCGAGGTCAGGAACGTGGTGCGGCAAGGCGGCATGCTGTGCCCCACCAGCACCCTCACCGCCATTGCCCACTACTGTGTCAAACTCGCGTTGGCGGTTCGCGGCGCGGCGCAGAGACCCGGCGACTGGGCCCAGGTGTACTCCCACGCCGTCTTCGAGAGCATGGCCAAAACCGGTCAGCG
>CAYRFY010000524.1:280-3767 GCA_964423635.1 uncultured Armatimonadia bacterium
CCCCAAACCCTCGCACGGCGGGCTCTTCCCCATGGACTTTCTCAACGAGATCATCGACAGCGGAGAGGGCGCGGGCGAGACGCTACAGACATGGGACAAGCTGCTCACCATCGGGGGCTTTCCGGGCAACGAGGCCCTGGCCATCAGCCTCACGGACTTCCTCATGCATCCGCACGTGCGCAGCTTCGAGAGGCACTGCCGTACCCACCTGCGCATGTTCTTGCAGCAGAACGTCTCAGTTCTGTACCCCACACCGGCCCTAGAGAGGATGATGGAGCATGTCTAGCGTCGCAGACGTCTTCAACCGCCCGGGCGTCAAGGCCTTCGGCAAGGCCATCCGCAGCCGGCTGCGTCCCACGAGGAAGATCGGCGACCGCTGGGTCCCGGAGAAGGACCTCGACTACGCCACTCTCGCCGAGCTCGAGAACGCCCAGACACCTGAGCAACTGGCCGAAGTGCTTAAGAGCTTCCTGCGCCGCTTCCGGGCGTACGCGAACAAGGCTAGGAGCGAGCACAGGGAGTACACCCCACAGCCCCCCACAGAGCCCGAACTGCTCGACCTGATCTCCATTCCCTACGAGTTCGACAACCCGGACCGCGGCACAGCCGTAGTACGCGCCGCGCTCATCGCGCACGCCCTTGTGAGAACAGAATGGACACCTGACGACGACGAGGAGGATATCGACGATGAGTAACCCCATCTACGAACTGGCTATCATCGGCCGCATCACGTGGGACCTGCACTCGCTCAACAATGAGGGCTCCATCGGAAATGTCACCGAGCCCCGCACCGTCATGCTCGCCGATGGCACCAAGTCCGACGGCGTCTCCGGCGAGATGCTCAAGCACGCCCACGTCCAGGCCCTCTGGCAAATCGGGCGCGGCGAGCTGCCCCTGTGCTCCAACTGCCAGAAGCTCGAGCCCAGCAAGGCCAACGAGAGCGACGCGGTCAAGCAGACCAAAGACGCCGACAGCGCCATGGCCGCCGCCGTCACCGGCTGTGCCCTCTGCGACCTCCACGGCTTCCTCGTCGAGAAGCCCACCATCAACCGCTCCTCCTGCCTGGAGTTCGGCTGGGCCGTGGGCGTGCCCGACAACTGGCACCGCGACCTGCACCTCCACGCCCGCCACGCCGTGGGCGAACGCGGGAAGCCCATCAAGGAAGGCAAGGACGCCAAGACCAAAGTCGCCAAGGCGGAGACCGGCGAACAGGCCGCCGCGAGCGCGGAGGCCGCCGGGACCTCTCAGATGGTCTACAACAGGCCAACGCGCTCCGGTATCTACGCCGTCGTCACCGTCTTCTCGCCCTGGCGCATCGGCCTGGAGCACCTCCACTACACCTACCTCATCGACGAGGCCCAGCGCCTCAAGCGCTATCAGACCGCCATGCGCGCCTATCAGGCCATGTTCTGGCGCACCGACGGCGCCATGACCACCACCCGCCTCCCCCATGTCGAGGGCTTCACGGGCAATGTAGTCATCTCCCGCACCAACCTCCCGGTGCCCGTGGTCAGCAGCCTGGACGAGGGTTACCCGGAGCAGATCGGCTCTTTGGTGGAGACCATCGGCGACGGCCTGGAAACCGTCGCCTTCGCCAACATGGCCGAGTTCGTCAAGGTCATGACCGACTTGTCGCAAGGCAGCGTGCCGTATACCCTCGCCAAGGAGGGCTGAGCATGTCTACCCATGGCCGGTGGATCAGGATCGACGCCCACGTGGCGGCGCTCTACTCCTACCGCATCCCGGACTTCAACTCGTTCTATGCCCTGGCCGCTCCCGTGCCCTCCCCTTCGGCATGGAAACTGGCCCTGGTCTCCTCGATCATCGAGCACTCCGGCTCACCGGAGCAGGGCCGGGCGCTCTTCGACGCCCTCCGGGACGCCACGGTGCGTGTGGCGCCGCCGGAGAGTGTGGCCTCCTCCCGCGTGCTGGTCAAACGGCTGAAGAAGCCCAAGCAGAGCGGATCCGGCTTCACCGTCTCCTTCGGCATCCGCGAGTACCTGCACCCAAAGGGCCCCGTCACGGCCTTCATCTTCACTCCGGAGGCGGAGCTGGCCCGGACGCTCGTTGCCGCCCGGCGCATCCGCCGCCTGGGCACCACCGACTCGCTGGTGACCACGCAAATCTGCGAATGCGACGGGCCCGATGACACCATCTGCGCCCGCAGGCTGGCGGACATGCCGCTTGACCCCGAAGCCGTCCGGGGGCGGCTCACCCTGCCGCTCAACGATCTCACCCAGAAGGCCCTGCTGGATCACTTCGCCCCCGCCGACGCCAAGTCCGGAGCCGGGAAGGCTCTGGAGACCGGCATGTACTTGCTGCCGCTCCGACTGGAGAAACAGGGCGCCAACTGGCTGCTGTGGCAGAGGGCGCCCTTCGGGAGGCAATGACCCTTGTCCACCCTCCTCATCGACGAGTTTGGCTGCTTCATCGGCAAGAGCGGAGACCTCATCCAGGTCCGCAAAAGCGGGCAGGTCCTGCTCGCCCGACCTATTGACGAGCTCTCGTCCGTCACCGTCGAGGGCCGTGGGATCTCGCTCTCTGTCGATGTCGTCCATGAGCTGGCCCAACGCGGCATTCCTATCGACTTTGTCGCCTTCGATGGCGAGCCCTATGCCAAGCTGCTCTCGCCGCTGCTCACCGCCACCGTCGAGACCAGGCGGGAGCAGCTCTTCGCCTTTGAAGACCAACGAGGCGTCGCACTCGCCAAAGACATCATCTCCGCCAAGCTGGGCAACCAGCGCAGCCTTCTGCTCTACTTCGCCAAGTACCGCAAGAAGGCCGACCCCGACCTGGCTTCGGAGCTGGCAGGCCGCGCCGAGAAGATCGCGGCACTGGCCGCCGAGGTCGACGCCTGCAGCGCCGACCGCATCGATGACTGCCGCCCGGCCCTCCTCAACCTCGAGGGCCGGGCCGGCGCTGTTTACTGGGAGGCGGTGTGGCGCCTGCTCCCTCCGGACGTCTCCCCCGGCAAGCGCGAGCACGCCGGAGCCACCGACCCCACCAATTGCATGCTCAACTACGGCTACGGCATCCTCATGTCCCACTGCTGGACCGCCGTGCTGCTGGCCGGCCTCGACCCCTTCGGCGGCTTCATCCACGTGGACAGACCCGGCAAGCCCTCTCTCGTCCTGGACCTCCAGGAGGTGTTCCGCCAACCCGTGGTGGACCGCACCGTGATCTCCCTTCTCAACAAGGGCTTCCGTCTGAAGTTCGAGGAGCCCGGACGCATCGAAAAGGACTCAAGGCGCCGCCTGGCCGCCGCCGTCCTCGAACGACTCGGCACGCTCACCGACTTCCACGCCAGGCGCATGAGTCTGGACAATATCATCGTCGCCCAGGCCAGGGCGCTGTGCGTCGCTGTGCGGGGCGAAAAGCCCCTGGGGCCGTTCCGGATGAAGTGGTGAGGGCGGCGGACGGCCGTGGCGCGTGGCGCGTGGCGCGTGGCGCGTGGCGCGTGGCGCGTGGCGCGTGGCGCGTGGCGCGT
>CAYRFY010000524.1:3867-5964 GCA_964423635.1 uncultured Armatimonadia bacterium
CTGGGGCTTGGGCCCCAGCGGGGTGCAGGGGCGGAGCCCCGCGCCGTTCGCCGTTGTCGCGGTGGTGTCGTTATGTGGCGTCGCTCGTGGGCGTGGTGCCGCGGCGGCTGCAGGCCTTGTCGTTTCTCCCTTTGGCGGGACGAGTCCCGGCAAAGGGACGCGGAGGGCCGGAGATGGGTGCGCGGGTGTTTGCGCGCCGATCTCCGGCCAGGGCAATGCGAAGCGCGCATCGCACGACAGCCACGCCCTCTCCGCTATGGCGCCCTCGCAGGCCCGATATGCGGGGTCTGGGGCTTGGGCCCCAGCGGGGTGCAGGGGCGGAGCCCCGCGCCGTTCGCCGTTAATGGTCTCCGTCCTGCCCATGCCTGTGAAGTCCTTGTGTGGTGCAGGGGCGGAGCCCCGCGCCGTTCGCCGTTCTTTCGCCCCGGAGGCCAGCGGCTATGGTCCACCTGCTCATGTACGATATCGACAAGGACTCAGTGCGCACCAAAGTCGCCAAAGCGTGCGAGGAGGCCGGCCTGGAACGTGTGCAGTTCTCGGCCTTCTGGGGTGAGATCAGCGACAATGAGTGCGAGCAGCTCCTTCTCCGCTGCCGCGAGATCATCGGCGAGCAGGAGGCGAGAATCCACATCCTGCCCCTGTGCGCCAGGTGCTTCAAGGCCAGACAGCAATACGCCACCGGGGCCTATGAGGGCCAGAAGCCGGCGCCGCGAGACCGCGGGCAGACACTGCTCGTGCTCCCCGATCTGGACGCAGCAGGGCCTTCGGCCAAGGGCCGGCGGGCCCGGCGAGACGCAAAGCGCCCGGAGAGGGCGAGGGAGGCTCCGGCGCCCACCGAGGCTCCGGCCACCACAGGTTCCGCCGACGGACAAACGGAGCCCGAGCGCTCGGTGGACCGCGCGCGGGCGGATGTGGCGCGGCGCATCCCCCGTAGGAACCGCCCTGTCGGCACGGACACCGATCCATGGGAGGGCACTGATGGTTGATCTGCCACTGACCGCTACCGATCTGCGCCAGTTCCTCTATTGCCCGCGGGTGGTGTACTTCACCCACGTCCAGCCGCTGGAGCGGCCCGTCACTTACAAGATGCAGCACGGCCTCACGGCGGAGGAGCGCGTGGTGGCGTTGGAGAAGAGGCGCACGTTGCGGCGCTATGACATCCCCGAGGGGGAGCGGCTGTTCGACGTGTGGCTGGCCGACGAGGCGCGACAGCTCACCGGGCGGGCGGACATGCTCATCGTGGCCCCCGACCGCGTGGTCCCCGTGGAGTTCAAGGAGACCGACGAGGGGCTCAGCCACAACCACCGGCTGCAGGTGACGGCCTACGCCCTGATGGCCGAGGCCCAGTTCGACCGCCCGGCCCCGGAGGCCTTCATCGTCCACCTGGCGGCGCCCTCGCTGGTGAAGGTCTCCTGCGGCGAGGCCTGGCGCCGCCGGGTGGACGAGACTTTGGCGCAGATCCGCGAGATGGCCGATAGCGAGCGATTCCCCGACCCGCCACGAGGGCGAGGCAAGTGCCGCGAGTGTGAGTTCCGCCGCTTTTGCGGAGACGTCTGAGGACGGCCAGAGACGGGGCGCGCAAATCGCCGAACGCCATGGCTCCGCAAATGCTGCGATTGCGCCGCGGGCCGGGGCATTTGCGAAGCTTGGGGCGGCCCAAGCGCGCTTTTCCATCCAGAAAGCGGGAGAACTCACGCCCGGGGCCCCCGGAATATGTCGATTTGGCGAATTTGCTCTTGACACGGGGAGTGCGAAGGGGCAGAATGCGTGGGTGGCAGGTGGCGGGTGGGTGTTCCGGGCAGGGGTGGTGGGGGGGGTGGAGGATTCGGGCGCGGGTTTTCGCGAATCTGCGGGGTATTTTGTGATGGAATCGATCTGCGAACGGTGGTTCTTGGGGGCAAACGGGGGGATTTGCGGCCCGATTTGGTTACAGATTTGCGTCAATGGCGTCGAAATAGGCGCAGAATTGGGGCGGAATGTCGCCCTCAGCCCCACTCCCCGCTGCGAAGGGGATTGAAACCGAGCAGCTCGGTTATCGACCTCAATGCCGGTCCGAACCCTCAGCCCCACTCCCCGCTGCGAAGGGGATTGAAACGC
>CAYRFY010000525.1:0-5951 GCA_964423635.1 uncultured Armatimonadia bacterium
GCCCGCCGCGCCGTTGGCGGGGCGCCCCCCGCACCCTTGGCCGGCTGCCCGCCGCGCCGTTGGCGGGGCGCCCCCCGCACCCTTGGCCGGCTGCCCGCCGCCCTTGGAACCGCGCACCGCGTCGGCCCGAAGGTCTCCACTCTCCTTTCGCCGAAACTGTCTGTACCGCGGACGCGGAGCATCATCACTCAACCACGTCGGTCGTCGAGGGAGCAGCCTCGGCCGCCAGGAGGTGCTGACGCCATGTCTTGTGATCAGAGGATCGGCTGTGCCATCTGGGGTGCGGGCTGGGTCGCCATGGAGCATCTGAAGGCCTATGCCAACAACCCGCAATGCAGGGTGACCGCTGTTGGCAGCCGCAAGGAGGACTCGGCGCGGAGGGCCGCCGCAGCGGCCGGGCTCGATCCCGACGGGATCGCCATCTACTCCGACTATGGCCAGTTGCTCGCCGACGACAGCGTGCAGCTCCTGTCGATCTGCACGCCCAGCGACCTCCATGTGGCCGAGGGCGTCCAGGCCGCCGCGGCGGGCAAGCACATGATCATGGAAAAGCCCATGGCCCTGTCCATCGACGGCGTGCGCGAGCTGCGAGATGCGGTGCGACAAAGCGGGGTCAAGAGCGTGGTCAGCTTCGTGTTGCATTGGTGCCCGTCTCTGGTCAACGCCAGGCAGCTCGTGCAGGCCGGGAGCATCGGGAGCATCTTCTATGCCGAGGCCGACTACTGGCACGGGGTGAGCGACTGGTACGCGGGCTGGGAGTGGGCCAGGACGAAGGCCGCCGGCGGCAGCAGCTTCCTGTTCGGCGGCTGCCACGCTGTGGACGCCATCCGCTGGCTCACCGGGCTTCAGATCGTCGAGGTCAGCGCCTATGCCGGGGGCTGGGACGACCGGTACGAGTACCCCCCCACCGTCGTGGGTGCGGTGAAGTGGAGCAATGGGGCCGTGGGCAAGATCAGCAGCTCGGTGGACTGCGTCATGCCCTATCAGTTCAACATCGATATCATGGGCGACAAGGGCTCGATCCGGGACAACAAGGTCTGGTCCGAAACGCTCCTGCCGGCGGCCGGCGGCTGGACGGAAGTCCCGGCGATCCTGCCGGACAGCGGCGATGTGGAGCACCACCCCTTCGAGGGCGAGATCGACCACATCGTGGGCTGCATCCTTGAAGACACACGGCCCTGCCCGGACATCGAGGATGCCGTGAAGACCCACGAGGTCTGCCTGGCCATGGACCTGTCGGCGGAAAACGGCGGAGAGACGGTGAAGCTGCCGCTGGTGGACTGAGGGCCGATCTGGAAACCAGGGGCCGGCGCCGGGTGCCCGTGGCGTCCGGGCACGCCGGCAGTCCCGGCACGGACCCCTGAGGCCCCGAGGACGCCGGTGCTCCGGACCGGAAGAAGACGTGGCGGCGCGGCATGCGCCCTATCCCCGTCCGCGCCGCAGTTCGCTGGTGGGCTCGCCCAGACCGCCCAACTCCGGACGGTACCAGTCGCCGAGCGGCGCGTCACCGGGTACCACACAGGTGCCGGGCAGCACGTTGGTTCGCCCCACCCACAGGAACGGCCCCGTGCCCTGTTTGTACAGCTTCACATGGCCGTCTAGGAAGGCGAAGTTCTTGCTGTGACGATGAAATGGGGCGTTCCGCGGCCTGCCGGGACAGCACGTGGACTGGGCGAAGTTCTCAGCGGTGGCATCCAGTCTCTCGCCGGGTGGATAGGCGCCCTTCTCGAAGAGCAAGACCACCGTCGCCGGCGAATAGGGGCGGTAGACCGCGATCCCGCTGACGTACCTGGGCATGGCGTAAGAGCGGGTCCTGTGGCCGTAGGGGCTTGCCGGGCAATGGAGGATGTGGCTGCTGCGGCAGTAACGACTGATCTGGCTATCCCAGGTGCAGGCCCCCGGCCCGGCGGGAATCCCGCCGCCCGCGGCGTCGCCGTACAGGCACCACGGCGGCAGTAGGTCGGAGTGATCCTGGGCGTAGAGCTGGAAAGCACCTACCAGTTGCCGCATGTTGGCCTGGCACGTCATGAGATCGTCTCGTGCCCTGGCCTTGGCGAAGACGGGGAACACAACCGCCAGAACCACGAGGACGATGGCCAGCACGGCCAGCGCCTCCACCAGCGTGAAACCTCTGCTACACACGTGGGCTCACCTCCACACGGTCGACACGCTTCCAGATGCCCGAGCCAATCCGGTCGAGCCCCACGTCCGATGCCAGTAGGGCCGTACCGGGCCACGGGTATCCAAGTATAGCATTCCCCAAACCGGGCCCTGTAATGCGCATTTCGGCCCAGAATCTGACTTCCCGGCGCGCAGTGCCCGAGGCGTCCGGGAGCCAACCGTTGCTACTCTGAGCGAAGGAGAGCACACGACACGCGATGATCGTCCTGCACGGCGGTTTCGAGGATTGGCGCCTGCTTCTGTGGGCGGAAACGAGGCCGGACGACGGCGGCAAGCCGGTGCGGCGCCGTCGCGGCGGCAAGAACGCCGTGGCTCCGCCGCTGCCGTGGGCGGCCGGGAAGGCCGATCTGACCGCGGCGATGGTTCAAGCCGGCCTGCACGACCCGGAGGCGCCCAAAAAGCCCGCCACCGAGGAGGTTCTGGCCTGGCTGCCCACTGTGGAGGGCAAGCCTCTTCAGCCGGGCATGGGTGACCTCAGCGGCGTTGAGCCCACGCTGTCGCCCTGGTCGGTGATCGCCTCGCCTCTGACTGCCTGGCAGGCCATCGAGCTGCTGTGCTCCTGTGCGGACAGGCCGTTGTTGGCGCCGGGCCTGCTGGTCGGAGAGGACCTCCGTACCTTCGTGGCCGCCATGAGGCTCGCGGGGGCCCTGGTGGCCCGTCAGGAATACCTGCCGGGCATCCGGCGCCGCGGCCATGAGTTCCAGGCCGCCTGGTACCCCGTAGTCACCGGTACCGACACTTCACGCCGGGACGCACTGGCTCGCGCCCTCCCCGGCGTCGCCCGGGCGCTGATGAGGCCCACCGACGATGATCCTCGGCCCCCGGAGCACCCGGCCTCGGTGGTACTGGAGGAGTTCGTCCGCTGGATCGTCGACGGTCTGGTGCGCGGACAGACCGCGCTCGCGACCGGCCGCCGGCGCACCTCTTCGGCCGAGGATTTCGACAGCCTTCACGACCAGTGGCTTTCCGCCCTGAGCTCGCCGGACGGCATGATGGTCGGCGACGAGCGGGAGCTTTCTGCCTTCGCCGCCCAGGTGCGCGAATGGGCGCGGCCGGTGATGGCCCAGGCCGTGGCGCCGTTCAGGCTCTGCTTCCGCCTGGAAGAGCCCACGGGAACGGAGGATGAAGAGCCCGACCCGGCGCTGAGAAGTCCGGCCGCCTTCGTGGAGCTGCCCGAGGGCTGGCGGGTGAGCTATCTCCTCCAGGCCGCGGATGACCCCAGCCTGATCGTTCCTACCGCGGAGGCGTGGAAGGCCAGGGGCAAGAAGGCCGGACTGCTCAAGCGCCAGGGGTTCAGCGCCAAGGAGTACCTGCTGCGCGCTCTGGGAGAGGCCTCGCGCCTGTCCTCCGAGGTCGAGAACAGCCTACGCGACGCGACCCCCGACGGGTACGAGCTGGACGCGACCGGCGCCCATCGCTTCCTGACCGAGACCGCCGGGGCGCTGGAGCAGGCCGGCTTTGGGGTCATGCTCCCGGCCTGGTGGACAAGAACGGGCACGAAGCTGCAGGTCAGCGCCAAAGCCCACGCCCGCGGCCCGCAAATGCAGGGCGCGGCCGGCCTCACCCTCGAGAGCATGATCACCGTCGACTGGGAGCTGGCGCTGGGTGATGACAGCTTGACTTTGGAGGAGCTGCAGGCCCTGGCGAAGCTCAAGAGCCCGCTGGTGCGGGTGCGGGGCCAGTGGGTGCAGGTGGACGCCGAGAGCATCGCCGCGGCCGCCGCATTCTGGGCCAAGAAAGCAACCACCGAAGTCCGGGCCAAAGACCTCCTGCGCATGGCCCTGGGGGCCGCAGAGGAGGCCGGAGGCCTCCCGGTACAGACGGTCAGTGGGGAGGGCTGGATCGGCCAATTGCTGCAGGACCTGGATCGACACGAGACCCTCCAACAGCTCCCCAGCCCGGAGGGCTTCTCCGGCACGCTCCGGCCCTATCAGGTGCGGGGCTTCTCGTGGCTCTCCTTCCTGGCCAGATGGGGACTGGGCGCCTGCCTGGCCGACGACATGGGTCTGGGCAAGACCATCCAGACCCTCGCCATGGTGCAGCGGAGCTGGAGCAGCAACGGCCGGCGGCCGACACTCCTGATCTGCCCGACCTCGGTGGTAGGCAACTGGCGCAAGGAGGCCGCCCGCTTCACCCCCGAACTGCCGGTCATGGTGCATCACGGCGGCGACCGCCAGAAGGGCGAGGCCTTCACCGAGGCCGCCAAGGAACACGCCATCGTCATCTCCAGTTATGCTTTGCTCTACCGCGACGAGGAGATGCTGCAAAGCATCCCCTGGGCCGCCGTGGTGCTCGACGAGGCCCAGAATATCAAGAACCCCCAGACCCGGCAGGCCCGGGCGGCACGCTCGCTTCCCGCCGACACCCGGGTCGCACTCACCGGAACTCCGGTGGAGAACAACGTGGGCGACCTGTGGTCGATCATGGAGTTCCTCAATCCCGGCCTCCTGGGAAGCCAGGCCGACTTCAAACGTCGGTACTTCGTCCCCATCCAGGCCCACCGCGACACCGCGGCCGCCGAGCAGCTCAAGCGCCTCACGGGACCTTTCATCCTCCGGCGCCTCAAGACAGACCGGTCCATCATCACGGACCTGCCCGAGAAGCTCGAGATGAAGGTCTTCTGCAATCTCACGCGGGAGCAGGCCACCTTGTACGAGGCGGTGGTGCAGGAGACACAGAAGGCCCTTGAGGGGTCCGAGGGAATAGAGCGGCGCGGGATTGTCCTGGCCACTCTGAGCAAGCTCAAGCAGGCCTGCAACCATCCCGCCCAGCTCCTGGGTGACGGTTCCGCACTGCCCGGGCGGTCGGGGAAACTGGCGCGCCTCACCGAGATGGTCGAGGAGCTCACCGCGGCAGGCGATCGTGCGCTGGTCTTCTCGCAATACGCCGAGATGGGCGGCATGATCCAGCGCCATATTCAGGGCCAACTCGGATGCGAAGTGCTGTTTTTACACGGCGCTGTGTCCCAGAAGCAGCGGGATGCGATGGTGGAGCGCTTCCAGAGTGAAGACGGCCCGGCGGTGTTCATATTGTCCCTCAAAGCAGGCGGATCGGGGCTGAATCTCACCGCGGCCAACCACGTGTTCCACTTCGACAGATGGTGGAACCCGGCGGTGGAGAACCAGGCCACCGACCGGGCCTTCCGCATCGGGCAGACCAAGAACGTGCAGGTACACAAGTTCCTGTGCGTCGGCACGCTGGAGGAGCGCCTGGACGAGATGATCGAGGCCAAAAGAGAAGTGGCCGAGTGGGTGGTCGGGACGGGAGAGGGCTGGGTCACCGAGCTTACCAACGATGAGCTCAGAGAGCTGTTCACGCTGCGTGAGAGCGCCGTGGGAGACTGACACCGGGCGTCTGCCGTGCACCTCTCCCGGGCCCGCAGGGCCGACCGGGAGAGTCCGGCGGCTCTTCAGGTCGCCTGCGGCGGGCCGGCACCGCGCCAACGGCGACTGTGCCTCACCCCCCGGCCCTTCGGGCCGCCCCCCTCTCCCTCACCCGCGATACGGCCGCGGGGACCGGAGGCGGGGGGCACGACGCACGGCACCGGCGGGCGGCCAATGGCGGACGCCCCCGAAGTCGCTTTACACACAAGGAGCCACGCATGTCCTACAGAGATTGGGATCGCTACCCGCCCTCGAGGCCGCGCGAGGCCAAGGGCGGCATCAAGGCCACCACCAGCCGAGGCGCCTTCGGGAGCAACTGGTGGGCCAAACGCTGGATCGCCACTTTGGAGAGCTTCAACATCGGCGCCCGGCTCGGCCGGGGCCGCA
>CAYRFY010000526.1:0-2407 GCA_964423635.1 uncultured Armatimonadia bacterium
TGGGTTGGGGACACGGGCTGGGCGCTGCTCAGCTCCCTGACGGTGGAGGAGGCCGGCGTCTACCTGGACAAGCGCAGGGAGCAGGGGTTCAATGTGGTCCAGTGTATCCTGGCCCACTGGGACCCGGGCTCGGAGCGGCCCAGTCCCGACGGGCACCCGCCGTTTCTGGGTGGCGACCCGGCTCACCCCAACCCCGACTACTTCGCCCATGTGGACAAGGTCCTCAAGCTCGCCGCGGACCGGGAAATCGTCCTGGCGCTGCTCCCGGCCTGGGGAAGCTTCGTCATCGGCAGTGATGCGATCAACACCACCAACGCCCGGGACTACGGCCTGTGGCTGGGAAGCCGCTATGCCGACACCCCCAACATCGTCTGGGTGCTGGGGGGCGACCAGCTTCCCACCGGCAAGGAGCAGGTCTTCCACCTCCTGGCCGAGGGGCTGCAGGCGGGAGACGGTGGCCGGCACCTGCTCACCTACCACCCCCGGGGCGGCGGGCACAGCTCCGGCGAGTTCTTCCACGATGCCCCCTGGCTGTGTTTCAACATGATCCAGTCGGGCCACAACATCGGCTACCCGGAGTACAGGCCCGTGGCGGCCGACTATGCCCGCGACCCCGCCAGGCCGACCATCGTCGGTGAGCCGCGGTACGAGAACATCATCCATGGGCTCCGCGAAGCCGGGCCGCGCATCGACGGGCACGAGAGTCGCAAGGCCGCCTACCAGGCGGTGCTGTCGGGGGCGGCGGGACACACCTATGGCTGCAACGGAGTGTTCCAGTTCTACGAGCCCGGGGGGGAGGAGAGGTGGCGGCCGCGGCTGACGTGGGAGCAGTGTCTCGATCTGCCGGGGGCCCGCGGTATGACGCATCTGCGCGCCCTGATGGAAAGCTGTGAATGGTGGAAGCTGCAGCCCGATCCGGGCATGGTCGCCGAAGGCCTGGGGGAGGGCGGCAATCAGGTGGTGGCGGCGCGTGCCGCCGACAAGACCTTCGCCCTGGTCTACCTCCCGGAGTACGGCGAGATTGCGGTGAAGCTGGACGGCATCGGCGGCACCGGGGCCAGGGTAACCTGGTTCGACCCGTGCACGGGAGAGAGCACACCGGTCGGGGAGTTCCCCAATTCCGGCACCCACCGCTTCCTGCCGCCTCTAGACGACTCTGGTCCGGACCGTATGCTGGTGCTGCGAACCGCCGGGCCGGACGTGACCCCGCCCGAGGTCGCGCACGTCCTGGCCGGCGGCGACCCGACCCGGCTCCTGGTGAGGTTCTCCGAGCCTGTGGACCGGACCACCGCCCGCACGGCAGCCAATTACACCCTCACTCCGGGTGTCGCGGTGACCGCGGCCGTGCTGGACGACGTGGCCCGGACGGCGACGCTGACCACCTCGGAGCTTGCCGACGGCGAGAGGTACACGCTGACGGTGGCCAACGTCCTGGACCAGGCCCTCGAGCCCAACAGGATCGCCGAGGGGACCTCGATACAGTTCACATACGTCGCGTCACCGCCTCGGGTGGTGGAGGGTCTGCAGGCGCTCTACCGTCCGGCAGGAGCCGGCGCCGCGATCGAGGATATGGCGGGTACCGCCGAGCCGCTGGAGATGGAGATACCTCAGGAAGCCAATGTCATCCGCGCGGCGACCGGCCTCATTATCAATGGGGACACGACGCTGAGCACCGATGGACCGGCGTTCCGACTCGTCGAGGCCTGCCGCGAGAGCAATGAACTCACTCTGGAGGCGTGGTTCAAAACCGCCGATCTGAACCAGACCGGACCGGCGCGGATCATCTCTTTGTCTCTGGATTCGGGGCAACGCAACTTCACCCTCGGCCAGGACCGAGACGGCCTCGTCGCCAGGCTGCGTACCACGCAGACCACGGAAAACGGAACCCCCTCCACCGACACACCGCGCGGGGTGCTCACCACCGACCTCACCCACGTGGTGTTCACCCGCAATGCCCTCGGCCTCACACGCATCTACCTCGACGGCAGGCCGGTGGTGGACGGTCAGGTGGATGGGACCTTCGCCAACTGGGCCAACTACCCGCTGCTGCTGGCCAATGAGGGCGGCGGGGACCGTCGGTGGCTGGGGGAGTTGCGCCTGGTGGCCGTCTACAGCCGGGCTCTCACCGAGGATCAGGTGAAGCAGAACCACGACGCAGGCCCGGGGATTGGGGATGGCCAGGAGCAGTAGCTGAGCCGGCCGTGCGGGGGGCCCAGACCAATAGACGCCGGGGACAGTCCGGGTCTGGTGGTCAAGAGACGTATCCGGCCGGTCCTAGATGTGCCCGGTCAAGGAGGGAACACAGCATGCAAGTCCTGCCGATGTGTATCGCGCTGCTGTGGGGGGCGATGATGGTGCATGCCGATAGCGGCCTTCTGTTTCACGCCACCTTCGACGACAGTCTCGA
>CAYRFY010000526.1:2417-5936 GCA_964423635.1 uncultured Armatimonadia bacterium
GGCTCAGAGTCTGGCCGGTGCCGTTGCCCCGGTGTCGGTAGCGGGCGCCGAGCAGCCGCGGTACGAGCCGGGCAAGCTCGGTCGCGCTCTGGTGTGTGGATCCGGGGAGGCCCTGGTGAGCTATGCCACCGAGGGCAATCTCATGGGGCCCTGCGGCACGGTGAGTCTGTGGGTGTGTCCGCAGAATTGGACGCCGGACGACGGCAACTTCCATTCCTTCTTCGAGTGTGGCAGAGACGTCGCCGGCGAGGGCTGGCTGATTCTCTACAAGTATTATCAGGGCGGCACCCTGCTCTTGCGCTACAAGGACGAGGACGGCGAGGTGGGCATGGCAACAGCGGCCGATCTGGGCTGGGAGCCCGGGCAGTGGCACCACCTGGCCGGCACGTGGTCCCCAAGCGCGCTGAGAATCTACATTGACGGGAAGCTGGCGGCCACCGCTCCCCGGGCGTTCGTGGCCGAGAAGCTGGCACAGACCTTCGTGGTGGGCGATAACGGTTGGCACCTGCCTCACGAGGGCGCCACGACTCTAGTGGACGAAGTGCGCGTGTACGCCTACCCCCTGAGCGAAGAGCGCATCCAGCGCCTCTCCGGCCGGGGCGAGCTGCGCGTGTCACGCGTCGGCGGACAGGCCAGGTGGCGCGCTACGTTCATCCCTCCGGACACCACGGCGGCCGAGGTTGCCTTCTCTCTCAGGGCCGAGGGCCTGGAAGATGAACTCCAGAGTCTGGTGGCTCCGGTTCTGGACGACCGGGCGGAGGTCTTGTTCCCCGTGGCCGACCTGCCGGCCGGAACCTACCGCGTCCAGGCTGTGGCCAGGAATGCCGCGGGGGAGGTGGTGACGGATGTTTCGGAAGCGTCGGTGCGCAGGCTGCAGCAGGAGGAGGTCGTCCTGGGCAATGACCGGCTGCGGATGGTCTTCGACGGTGCCACCGGCGCCATCCTTGGCGTCTCCGCGCCCGAGCTGAATCTGCCCGCCACCGCTACCAACCCTCGGATGTGAAGACCATCACCGCCGACGAGGCCCATCTGCAGAGCCTGTCTCTAGAGCGAGATGGCGCCGAGCAGACCCTCACGGCCCGTTACCGCTTCGATCCCGGGATCGAGGTGACGTGCACGGCGGCGCTGGCCGATGGGGAAGAGGTGGCCCGCCTCTCCCTGAGTGTCGCCAATCCCCGGCCGGTGCTGCCTTCCGAGGCGGTGCGCATTCCGCGGGTGAGCTTCCCGAACATCGCCGGATTGCAGGCAAAATTACGACGCTGCGCATCGGCGACCGGGCGGAGGACAATGTGCTGGCAAGCGGGCTGGTGCAGGGCGAACTGCGTCCGAACCCGGCGGCGGAGCTGCCGCCGGAACGCGTGCTGCAGTATCCCGGCCGGGCCTGCCTGCCGTGGCAGGACCTGAGCAATGGCGCCGGGGGGCTGTATCTCGGGCCGCAGGCGGACGGCACCTGTCAGCTTGAGATCGTCTGCGGGGCCACGGATGGCCTGCTGAGCTTCGGCAATCGCTGGTGGACGCTGCTGGAGCCCGGGGAGAGCTGGCGCTCGCCGGTGGTGGAGCTGGCGATCCACGAAGGCGGCTGGCACTGGGCGGCGGACCGCTTCCGCAGTTGGGCGCTTGAAAGCACCCCGCCCCGGCAGCAGCCGGAATGGCTGGCCACCTGCGACGGCTGGCTGGGTCTCGGCGGCCCCAGCTACCAGTTCGCCGACCTCCCCAGGCTCCTGGACGCCGCCGAATACTACGGCTTTTCCTATCTTCAACTCTGGGCCCAGATGATCCTCGGAGGGGCCTATTACAGCTATTTCTACCCCAACCCCGACCTCGGCACCGAGGACGACCTGCGTCAGGGGATCGCCGCGATCCACGAGCGCGGGGGGCATATCGGCTTCTACAGCAATGCCATCTGCTTTGACGCCTCATGCGACAACAACGCCACGCTGCAGGCCAAGATGGATGAGTTCGGCCTCAAGGACCTGCCGATGATGCCGCGCTTCTATGACGAGGCCCACAGGGCCATCTTCGTCGGCTCCGGTGGGAAGTACGGCAAGGCGGCTCCGGCCGGTCACAGCATGTACGGGTATCTCGACGGTTACTGGGCCATGGACCCCGGCGCCCGCTGGTGGCAGGACTATCTGGCCACCTGGATCAAGCGCTGGCACGAGGACTACGGCGCCGACATCTGGTACCTGGACAGCTTCCCCATCCACGGCTACGGCCTGGAGCCCGCCTCATACGCCCTGCACCTGGATCACCCCAAGAACCTGGGGCAGGGGCAGATCGAGCTCCTGCAGCGGATTCGCAGGGATTTCGACGGTCCGATCCTCTACGAGGGCGTCGCTTGCGCCGCCCTGATGCCCTACACCAACTGGTGTCTGGGAACAGAGTTCTCCTTCGGTGTCGGAACCTGGTCGCGGCCGGAGATCTTCGTCTACAGCCTGGGCGACGTGTACCCGGTGTTCTCCGGCTCCTGCAACACCTGGAGTGGCATCGGGGCCCTCTACCCGGACCTGACCCAGCCACGACAGGAGGACGCGGTGAACAACGTCTTCCTCATCGGCGAGCGCTTCGACATTCTGGGGCTGTACCCGCTGGACACGGAGAACCCCTTCGGGGAGCACGTGCGAAGGCTCGTGGCGCTGCGGCGCAAGATCGCCGACACCGTGTACTCAGGTCGGATGATGGACATCCGTGGCCTGGGCGGCATGCCGCAGTTCGTGGAGGCTCGAGGCTTCGTGGGGCAGGAGCCGGCAGCGGCGGTGGTGACGATCGTGGATCGCCGCGCCGACAGGCAGCCCTGGACGCTGAGCATCGACACCGGCAAGCTCCCCTGGCCGCAGGTGCCCCGGAAGGCGACGCTGCTCTTGCTGGACGGGTCGGAGCAGGACGCGAAGGTCTCGCTCGAGGGCGAGCTTTGGACTGTGGAAGTCCCGGAGGGAGTGGAGGTGGCGGCGCTGCGGTTTGCGGAGGGGTAGGGCCGTTCCCGCCGTTCCCCCTCCTCCCGTCTCGCCAGACGTATCGGCGAGTACAAGCGGCTCGGAGAGACGCCGAGAGGCGGGACGGCCCGCAGGGCCGGGGGGTGAGGTGGCCGTTGCCGTCGCCGTTTCGCGCCACGCGCCACGAACCACGCGCCACGGCCGTTATCCGTTTCGCGCCACGCGCCACGAACCACGCGCCCCGGCCGTTCCCGCCGTTCCCCCTCCTCCCGTCTGCGCCGCCGTCTGGCGCAGTAAGGGAGAGGGGGACGGCCCGAAGGGCCGGGGGGTGAGGTGGCCGTTGCCGTCGCCGTTTCGCGCCACGCGCCCCGAACCCCGCGCCACGGCCGTTCCCTACGCCCTCACGCCAGGTCCATCGTCTCCTGGTCAAAGGGCGCGTCCAGTGGCGCGAAGCCCACACTCCACTCCACAGGCTCGTCGCCGAAGGCGAGCTGCAGCCGCACGAGCAGCACCTGCTCGGCGGCGTCCTTGGCCACCCACAGGCCTCTGGGATCGCGGACCCTGAAGCCCCGGGGGGCGATGAGGT
>CAYRFY010000527.1:0-5932 GCA_964423635.1 uncultured Armatimonadia bacterium
CAGGTTATCTCAAGCTTATCAGACCAACAAACACAACTGCTATTCACCTTCTCCGACCCATTATCCTGCGTCGATGTTGCCGAGATGTTTCCACCGGAAGTGGCAGATACCCCAGCCGCACGCGGACGGAGGGGAATCGGGGGCCCCCGCCGTGCGCGGCCGCTACATCCCCGGATAGAGGTTGTTGTTGTACAGTGTCGGGACCTGCCGTAGCCTGGTGTTGGTCCAGATGCAGGCGCCCGTGGCCCCGAAGAGCAGCACCTCGTGACGGCCGTCGCCCCAGACGTCGGCCCGGGAGGCGTAGAAGTCCGCCTGCCGGTCGGCCTCGGTGCGATTCGGGGTATGCTGCATGGGCAGCTCATCCACGATCTCGCCGTCCCCATTGTAGATCGCGGCCGGGTTGCCGGCACCACGGCCGTAGACCAGAAGCTCGCGCATCTCGCCGTGGCCCGACCAGTCGATGGCGATACAACCGGCGTACCAGCCGCCCGGCGGCTGCTCGCGGCGCCAAAGCTCATTGCCTTCCAGGTCGTAGCAGAGCAATGTCGCCGAGGCCCGCGTGCCGTCCGGCTGCGGCTGGCCCCGGTCGATGACGCCGAACTGCACCGGGCCCAGATCAGGACGGAAGCGTCCCGCCACCACGTGCTGAGCCTCGGCCAGCGGGTGGGACCACAGCTCCTTGCCGCCGACATCCAGGCAGTGGAGGCCGTGGTTGCCGAACAAGAGCCTCCAGCTCCCGTCCGGTAGTTGCGCGGCATAAGCGGCGTCCTGGTGCGCCCCGGCGGGGTCGCCGGCGAACAACACCGTGCCGTCGTGATCGATGAGGGCGAAGCCCACAAACACCTCGTCGCAGCCGTCGCCGTCGAAATCGCCATATGCCGGGAAGTGTCCGGTCAAGCCCTCCCAGTGCCACAGCTCGTGGCCCTCGGCGCTGACGCCCCACATGTTCCAGTACCGGTCCTTGACCACGAAGTCGCGGCGGTAACCGTTGCCGGTGAGGTCGGCGAAGAGGAAGCTGTCGTCGGCGGGAGCAGGGAGCGGTACATAGCTTTTGGGCTCCCCGGTCTGACCGCTGAGCACCACCATCATCGCCTGCCCCTCGTACCTCTTGGCCCTCTCCACCACAGGGGAGCCCGGGTCGTACAGCTCCGCATACGTGGCCTGCTCCACGTATAGCACCTCATTGGCGCCGTCCTGGTCCCAGTCATACACCTGCACGGGCAGGTCGCTGTAGATCCGGGCATTGTCGGCATTGGGAGTGCCGTGCTGCCAGATCACCTCACCCGCCAGGTCCGTGGCGGTCAGGCAGGTGATGCGGCGGTTCGCGTAGGCGGACTGGACGAAGAGCAGGTCAGGGGCGCCGTCGCCGGTGAGATCGCCCACGCGCACGGTCTCGGCGGCGAAGTCCTTGACATCGATCAGACTGATTGCGCGGCAGGTGGCCATGGGTCGGTTGCCCCCTTGGGGTGGGGTCTGGGCGACGACAGGGAGAGCAGCGGCAAGCCGGTCCGCGAGAGTCATCCGGAGACCTCCCGGCGGGCGGGCGCAACGTGCGCGGCGGCTCAGGGCTCCTCGGCGCTTGCGACCACCGGACGCAGGAGGCCTCCACCCAGGGCACCCAGGGCCGCCACGGCGGCGGCCAGGAGCATGCCGGGCAGGTGGGAGCCGGTGGCATCGGCGATGATCCCGTGCACCGCGGGCCCCGCGGCCTGGCCGACGCCGAAGAACAGAGTGATGAACCCCAGGGCCGCAGGCGCCAGTCGCGGGCCCAGCATGTCACCGCATGCCGCGGCCATGATTGCCGGAATGCTCCAGGCCGTCAGGCCAAACAGCACCGCTGAGAGGGTGAACCCCGCGACGGTCGGCACCAGGCCGAAGAGCGCGTAGGAGGTGGCCTGAATCAGGTAGACGATAACCAGCGCCCACTTGCGCCCGATGGCGTCGGACACCGCTCCCCAGATCACGCCACAAAGCAGGCTGCACCAGCCCATGGTCATGAACAGGCTCCCGGCGGCCTGCTGGCTGTAGCCACCCTCGGCCATGAGCGCCTTGACAAAAAACGTCATGTAGATGATGTAGGAAAACCCGAAGGCCACGTAGACAAGCCCCAGGGCCCACACGGCCCGAGAGCGGTACACGTCGGCCCACCCCAGCGGCCGGGAAACGAGAAGGCCCGGAGGCCCCGGGGCAGCAGAGGGAGCGGTCTGTTGCTGGGCGCCCACGGGCCGGAGACCCACATCCGCCGGGCGGTTGCGCAGGATTGCGTACGCCGTCAGAGCCAGGAGCAGCGTGGCGCCCCCAAAGACAAACCAGCAGGCGCGCCATCCCTCCTCTGCATACGCCGCGAGGATCGCGGGCACCGTGGCCCCCAGGACGATGAGTGCCACCGACGACCCCGAGGCCGTCAGGCCGGTTGCCAATCCTCGTCGCCTCAGAGCGAACCAGCCGGCCACCAGCCCCATCACCGGCACATTGCTGGCCCCGCTGCCGATTCCGGTGACGCCGCGCCACAGGGCCGCATCGGCGGTGCTGTGAGACAGGCCCGTCAGGACCATGCCCACGGCGGCAATGGCCAGGCCGACCGCGATCACCCGCCGGGGCCCAAAGTGGGAGGCCAAAGCACCGCCCAGCGCCGACAGCAGTAGATAGCCGATGAGGTTCGCCGTCGCCAGCACGCCACCGGCGGTGTTGTCCATCCCCAGGCCAACCTGCATGGCGGGCAGGACCATGCTGTAGCCAAAGCGCGCCAATCCCAGAGAGGCGAAGACCACCAATACTCCCATGAGCAGCACGATCCAGCCGTAATGTAGGCGCGGCGTGGGGTTGGCCATTTGCGGCTCCCTTGTCGGTTGGTGCTGCCTGCCGTCCTGGCTCTGGTACCCTCGGCGATACCGCTTGGTACCACCAACGGGACACCCGGCGGTGGTGGCTCTTCCCATCGCCCGCACTCACCGGGACCACGGCCGACGGCCATCGGTCGCAACGACAACAGCGTCCGGTAAGCGGCCTTTCACTCTTCGCCCCGCGGTCCATGGGATCGGCAACGACCGGCTCGCGAAGAACCTGGGCCGACCGGGCGAGGCAGCCTAAGGAAGCGATGAGCCCGGGGACGAGGAATCAGGGCATGTGGGGCTCCATCCGCGGGAGGGCCTGGGTCCGCACCCTTGTCCGGGGCGCTGCCGTCAGCCTCCCGGCCGCAGGCTCGGAGCCTCTCCCTGCGCCATGCGCTCGGCGAGAAAGTCGGTGGCCTCCTCCACGCTCTTGCGCCCGGTCAGCAGCCAGGCCAGCGTCTCGGCAAGCATGTCGGCCACGGGAGTCCAGCGCTGCGGCGGCAGTCCGCGGCTCTCGGCGAGTGTCTGCACATATGGGGCGTGTCGCGGGTCGAGGCGGAGCTTCTCCATCGTTGCGGCATGGAACGGCACCCCGCCGCCCATGAGCAGGCGTTCGCAGGCCTCGGCCGAAGCCAGCGAGCGCAGTACCCCCATGGCCGCCTCCGCCTCGGAGCTGGCACGGAAGACGCACAGCAACTCTACGCTCAGCAGGCCGGTGCCCTGCACGCCCCGGGGCAGGGCGCAGGTGGCGAAGCCGAACTCCGGGGGAGTAGCGGCCAGCCGATCCTGATAGGCCTTGTCGGAGATCAGCATGGCCAGGCGCCCGGCCGCGAAGAACTCTTGCAGCTCCCGGCGGTTCCAGGACAAGACCTCGGGCTCGGATACCGCGTGGAGAGCCAGGACGCGCCCCAACGCCGCGGACACGGCCGCCTTGTCCAGCGCCTCCGGCTCCTGCACGGGGGGCAGGTCGGCCCCCTCTGCCCAGAGAAGCTGCAGGGCCAGCTCCGCCCCGCCATCGTCGCGCACTCCCGGGAGGCCGAAGCCGTACATCTCCGGCGGGTTGTGGCAGCGCCGGGCGGCGATGACAAGCTCGTCCCAGGTGCGCGGCGGCAGGGCTCCCACCGTCTCGAAGTGCGCCCTATTGTAGAGCAGACAGTTGGCGTTCACACGCCAGGGGATGCCGTAGGTCCGATCGGCGAAGGTGAGGCGGTCACGCACCGACCGGGGATAGTCCTTGAGCATCTGCTCGGCTATCCGCCCGTCAATGGGCTGCAGGTACCGGGCAAGCTCGGGAAGCCAGGTGTCGCGGATGACCACCAGCTCGGGGACGCGGCGGGGGCTGTCGATGCACCAGTTGCGGCGGATGTAGCTGTAGGGGTCCAGCGCTCCCTCATTGCCGATGTAGATACTCAGTCCGGGGTTCGATCGGCTGGCCAGATCCTGGACGGCCGCGGCCGCGCTCCTGGCACCCGGTGACGCCATGTCCCAGGGGACAAGACGCACCTGCCGGCGCAAGAGCGGCGTCCCCGCGCCGGCCGCCAACGCGCAGAGGCTGATGGAGAGCACCGCCGCGGCGGCCAAAGTACCCATCGCTTTGCCGCGAGTCGCTCTCGTCGGGCGGTTTTCCGCATATGTCATGGCTTGCCCCCGGACCCTTCGTCTGCCACATACCAAACGGCCCGGCAGTGAATGCCGGGCCGATGCCCATCGAGCTTCCAGACGTCTTGGCGACCTACAGGTTCAGAACCTCACATCAGGACCGGGCCTGAAGCCCAAGGTGATGAGCTGCTGAGCCGTTGTCTCCAGGGTGACGCCCCTTTGGCCGCTGAGCTCCGGAGAGGTGGGCAGGTAGAAGACGCCGGTATCCTCGACGACCACATAGCGCTTGACCACATCGAGGTCGGTTTGCTTTGCCCCCGGAGGTGTTGCGGGCGTGGCCACCGGCGGGATCGAAGCCATCTGCGGCTTCTCCCGCGGATGGGTGCCATCGCTGCCGCCGTCCTCCTGGATCCGCAGCAGAACGTGGGCAATCACATTGCACATGCTCTCACCGGCCGCTCCGGCTCCACCGCCCATACCGCCCATCATGCCACCGGCCTCGGCTCCCATACCGGCTCCCATGCCCATGCCCGGTCCGCCCGGCATCGCACCGCCGCCCATTCCGCCGCCCGGTCCGCCGGGCATCCCGCCGCCCATCGGACCCGCTCCCATGCCCATACCGGCTCCCATGCCCATGCCCATACCCATCTCTCCACCCATGCCGCCACCCGCAGCGGCTCCGCCGGCACCGGCGCCGAGGACCGAGCGTTTGCCGTCAACCGTCCAGCCGCCGGTGGTTGCCGCCGGCGCCCCACCCATCTCTCCGCCCATGCCCATCCCCATGCCGGCCCCGGGGCCACCGGGCATGCCGCCGCCCATTTCCATGCCCATACCTGCCCCCATGCCGCCTGCGGCCGGGGCGGCGCCCGCCGTCGTGGTCGCGCCGGGAAGGCCCAGCGTGCCCGCGGAGGAAGCCGGAGAGACACCGGCCACGTAGTTGCGGCGGATGATGCGGTCGGTGGCGCCGTTCATGCCGGCCAGGGACAGGAAGCCTGCCCTGTTGGCCCAGATCTGGTGATAGTAGTGATCCTCCATGCCGACGATGTGGCCGGAGCGATAGGCGAAGTAGGTCACTCTGGTCAGGTCCGTCCGCACCATGGGCGTGGTGTCCGACGAGCCCCCCGCAGGCTGCCCGATTCCGAACATGCGCGGGTTGAGCTCGTGAAGATACCAACCGGTTTTGTGGTCGCGGCGCCACTGCGCCGGGTCCGGGTAGTTGCGGAAGCGGCTGACGATGCGTGCGCATTCGTAGCCGCGATAGTTCTCGAAGCCGTCGAGGACGTGGAGGATCGGCGCGCAGGGCGGTCCGTAGGTGGGGTTCTCCGCTTCCGGGCCGATGCCGACATAGAACTGGTTGAACAGCGGCTGGAGTTGATCCGCGCCGTAGGAGGCCGTGCCGCCGCCACCGTGTACCCGCAGATGGTACTCCTCGTCGAAGAAGGGCAGGATGGTCATGTCTCCATACCAGCTATCCCCGACCTTCACCGGGGCCGAGGGCAGAG
>CAYRFY010000528.1:0-4933 GCA_964423635.1 uncultured Armatimonadia bacterium
CGCAGGCCGCCGCTCCCCCTCCGTCGAACCACCACCCCCATGCCTACCGCACAGTCCAAGTCACGCGGCCAGTTCTTCACTCCCACGACCGTCGTGGACTTCACCCTCGGTGCCCTGACGTGGCTGGATGCGGCCTCCACTGCTACCACGCGCCGGCTCATCGACCCCGCCTGCGGCGAAGCGGCCTTCGTCCTGCGGGCGCTGGAGGCCGGGCTGGTCCGGCCCCCCAATGCCTACGGCCTCGACACCGATCCCGGCCTGCAGGAGGTCTGGCGGGCTCAGGGAGCCCTGAGCGGCGCCCGGCTCGGGGTGGCCGATGGTCTGCTGGCCGACGGAATCTGCGGCGAGCCGCTGCTAAGGGAGAGCTTCGACTGGGTCGTGGGCAACCCGCCGTACGCCGGGACCGGCCTCAAGAACGTCTCCGTGGAGACCCTGGCGGCCGTGGCGGAACGCTACTTCCTGTGGCGGCATCGCTTCGATCGCGATCAGATCACCTGGGACAAGCTGCGCAAGGTCCCCATTGAGATCCTGTTCATCGAGCGCTTCTGGCAGCTCTGTCGCGAGGGCGGCCACATCGCGGTCATCCTGCCGGAGGGCGTCTTCTCCAACGGCCGCTGGCGCTTCGTGCGCGACTGGTTGCTGAGCGTGGCCACGGTCCAGGCCGTCGTCGGCCTGCCACGGAATACCTTCCGGACGGGCAGCACCACCGCCAAGACCTGCCTGCTGCTCGCCACTCGACGCCCGCCGGAGGCGGGTCATCGCGTGCGATTGGCCGAGGTGGACAGCGTGGGGGTAGGCGCTGGCGAGGACCAGCTTCCTCAGCTCTTGGCCGCCTGGAAGGAGGGCCGCGACTGTCACCCCGCCCGGCACCCGGGGGAGGGCGTCAACAGGTGGTAGCCGTCAAGGCGCCTCTTCCTTCGCTCCGGTAGGCCCCGACTGGCATGGCCGTTCTCGGTGTGCTCCGCCGTTCTCCGTGCCCTGCCGCCGTCTGCAGTAGCCGTTCTCCGTGGAACTCCGTGCACTCCGTGTCTCCGTGGTCTGACGTTGCCGTTCTCCGCCGTTCCACTCCGTTGCCGTTCTCCGTGGAACTCCGTGCTCTCTGTGTCTCCGTGGTGAGGTGTTCTCCGTTGTCTCTACAGCTCCAGTCGCCCCTGTGCCTCCGGCGGCGTCTCCCCATCCAGCAGCGCCCTGAACTGATCCTCATCGAGGATCGTGACTCCCAGTTGTACCGCCTTTTCGTACTTGGAGCCCGGGTCGGCCCCGGCCACGACGAGATCGGTGCTCTTCGAGACGCTGGAGGTCACCCGGCCTCCCAGGCGCTGAATGGCCGCCGTGGCCTCGTCTCTGGTGAAGCCTTCCAGTCCACCGGTGAGGACGATCTTCTTGCCTGCGAGGGTCTGCTCGGCGGCCTCCGTGGCCTGCTGCTCGAAGGTGATGCCGCGCTGCAGAAGATCGCGGACGATCTGGCGGTTGGTCTCCTGAGCGAAGAACCCGTGGACGCTTTCGGCGATCTGAGGCCCGATCTCGTGGATGGCCTGCAACTGCTCCACGGAGGCGTCCATGATGGCCTCGATGCTCCCCATGCTCTGGGCGAGGACGTCGGCCACGTGTTCTCCGACGTGGAGGATGTTGAGGCCGACGAGGAAGCGGGGGAGGGTGGTGTGCTTGGCTCCCTCGATGGCGTCCAGGAGGTTCTGGGCCGACTTGTCGGCCATGCGGTCCAGGGCCAGAAGCTGCTCTTTGTGCAGGTCGAAGATGTCGGGGAGGTGATGGACCAGCCCCTCGCGGACCAGGATCTGCACCCATCTCTCGCCGAGACCCTCGATGTCCATGGCGGCCTTGGAGGCGAAGTGCTCGATGCGCCCCTCGATCTGGGCCGGGCAATCCATGGAGGGACAGCGCGTGATCGGGTCGCCCTCCTCGCGTACGACCGCCGTGCCACAGACCGGGCAATGGTCGGGCAGATGATAGGGCTCTGTGCCTGCGGGGCGCTCCGCGAGCAGGACGCCGACCACCTGGGGAATCACGTCTCCGGCCCGTTGGATGACCACGGTATCGCCGATGCGGACGTCCTTCCTGTCGATCTCATCCTGGTTGTGCAAAGTGGCGCGACTCACGGTCACTCCGCCCACCCTGACGGGCTCCAGGCTCGCAACCGGGGTGATCGCCCCGGTGCGGCCGACGCCGGCGAGGATATCGCGGACCCGCGTGGTCACCTGGCGCGGTGGGAACTTGTAGGCCACCGCCCATCGCGGATTGCGGGAGCGTTCGCCCAGTTCGCGCCGCGCCGAGAGCTCGTTGACCTTGAACACCACGCCGTCGATCTCGTACGGCAGCCCGTCGCGGATCTGCTGAACCCTTGTGTAGAAGGCCAGCATCTCGTCCACACTGGTGCAGACGCCGAAGTGCTCGTTCACGGCAAGCCCCAGGGTCTGCAGTTCGTGGCGCATTTGCTCCTGGGAGACCAGCCCGAGGCCCTCAAGCCGGCCGACGCCGTAGGCGAACATCGCCAGCGGACGCTGGGCGGTGACGGCCGAATCGAGCTGGCGAACGCTGCCGGCGGCGGCGTTCCGCGGGTTGGCAAAGGGCGGCTCGCCCGCCTCCTCTCGACGACGGTTGAGCTGCTCGAAACCATCGATGGGCATGTAGATCTCGCCCCGCACCTCCAGTAGCGCCGGGGCCGGCCGCCCTCCGGGCCGCAGCAGGCGCAAGGGCACCGAGCGGATGGTGCGGACATTGTCCGTCACGTCCTCCCCCGTTGTCCCGTCCCCCCGCGTTGCGGCGACAGTCAAGCCCCCCTCCTCGTAGACCAGTTCCACGGCCAGACCGTCGAACTTCAGCTCCGCCGAATAGGTGACCTGCTCGCCGGCCCCCTCGCGCACGTTGTCCACAAAGCCCTGCAGCTCCGCCTCGGTGAAGATGCTCTGCAGACTCATCATCGGCAATGCGTGGCGATAGCTCGGGAGGTCCTCACGCGGGGCGGCACCCACGCGCTGGGTGGGGGAGTCTGTCGTCACCAGTTCCGGGCGCCGGGCCTCGATCTGCTCCAGCTCGCGTAGGAGAAGGTCATACTCCGCGTCGGAGATGACCGGGTCGTCCAGGACGTAGTAGCGGTGGTTGTGGTACTCCAGTTGCTCCCGGAGTTCCTCGGCACGGCTGTGGTCTGTATCCATGGCCATGGCTGAGTCGACCTCTTTTCTGGGGGGCCGGGTTGCCGCCGCTGATACCTCGCGGTCATGATAGCGCAGCGCGCGGCGATCCGCAATTGGGTAGCACCCGGCGGCGAAGTGCCGGCGGATCGCCTGTCGTGCCGGTGGACGGACCTGGGCATGCAGGGAGCTTCGCGATGCCGCCCCCCCGATAGACCGCTCAATGGCAGAGGGCAAGACGAGCCTCTCGGAGAAGTCCTTTCGCACTCTCGGGCGCCCGCGGCAGTCTGACATCCTGTGTTTCGTCGCACCCTTAGTGCCGACTCAAGACATGTGTGAAACCTCGAAGCCACTTGCCCGGCGCGTGTCGAGCTATGGCACCGAAACACGTAGGCGGCCCAACTGACTCAGCCGAGAGGTTTGAGACGTCCCGGATGGAGCATGCTCCGCCGGTGGCCGTGTCTGTCATGGGCTGCGTCGCGGCCTGCAGCCCAGCAGATTGCCAGGCCGCCCGGCCATCGCGACTGTGACGGATTCCATCGCCTTCGAGTATCCGCGACGGCCGGTCGTTGAGCGGCCCGGCGGGATGTGCTATGCTCGCTGTCGGGTGATTGACACGATGACTCAGCACATACCGGCCGCTCTCACCGTCATACTGGTCGCCGCCGCCGTCTACACCGACGTTCGCTGGGAGAGAATCCCCAACTGGGTTAGCGCACCCCTGGCTCTGGCCGGGCTGGTTGCCGCCACCGCCCTGGGTGGAGTTGAAGGCCTCATCAAGAGCCTCGAGGGCCTGGGTGTGGGGTTACTGCTTTTCTTGCTGAGCGCGCTGTTTGGACGGCTGCTGGGCGGGGGCGATATCAAGCTACTCATGGCTGTGGGGGCCATCAATGGCCCGATCTTTCTGATCTGGACCATCGTGTACATGGCCGTGTTCGGGGGCGTGCTGGCGGTGGTGGTCTCCCTCGTGCGTCGCGACCTGAAGGCGAGTCTGAGCCGGCTGGGTGGCGGGCTTCTGATGCGTGCCTTCGCCAGAGAGAAGATGGACCTCAAGGACACGACGCCCGCGGGCAAACTGCCCTACGCCATACCCATTGCCCTGGGCAGTCTTCTGGCCACCGTCTTTGTCTACATGCACGATGGCGTCCCGGGGCCGCCGTGGGGAGGGTGAGCCGCATGCCGGGGAGCGTCGCTTCTGTGGGCCCAAGCCACGCTCCGGTGGGATCGCCAAATCGTGTGCCGACTGGGTATCGCTGTCAACGGGTGAGGCTGTTTTCTTCCCGCGATTCGCAGGCGGCGCGGACGCTCGGAGCATCGACCTGCGCGGTGCAATGGTGGCGCGGCGCGAGGATGCGGAACGGGGCCGGGCCTTGACTTGAGGCCGGGCATGCAAAAAACCGGCAACATCAGGGGTTGCGGCCCTTGTCAAAGGACGCTATAATCCACCATGCGGTGATCAAAGTGTCTGCAGCCTACACCAAAACAGGAAGCACCGCCGGACAATCCTTGACGCCCACAATGTGGATCCGCTCGAGGCAGTAGCCTCCACGGGTTCATTCTTTCGTGCGTGCACCAATACGGTCTGCGTAGGGACCGGGGTGCCCACTTGTAAGAGTTGGAGTGGTGCAGAGCGATCCTACCGGCGCGCGCGGCGCGTGATCTGGGCGGGCTTTGGGGCGAACGCGCTGCTGGGCCTGTTCGTGTGGCTGGCGGGCGTGCTGCCCGGCGAGAGCGAGTGGCAGGGCTATGCCGGGCAGGAAGCATATGAGGCGATCCTGGGCGGC
>CAYRFY010000528.1:4943-5922 GCA_964423635.1 uncultured Armatimonadia bacterium
GCGGTACCCCCGACGCGCGTAGCGCGTGATCGAGAATGTAGGCATGTCTGCACACCCGTCTGCTCAGGCTGTCTGAGCGGGCATCTATGAGCCATCGTACACAGCACTGAACCGCAGTCCTCACTGGAACCAGCAAGGGTGACGATGCCATGCGTACTCCACGCCTCACTCGCCAGACCGCAATTGGGATCGCCTTGGCCTGCGGCGGTCTGGCGGCGATCTTGATCGTGTTCTACCTCCGTGGCGCGAAGCCGGATGCTCCTCCTCCGCCACCTCCCGACGTCGATGTTGTCGTGCCGGCCAGGGATATCCCGGCCAAGAGCGTGTTGTCCTCCGAGATGCTGACCACCAAGAAGGTGAAGCCCTCGGATGTCCCCGACGGCGCCGCCCGCGAGGCCAAGGAGCTTGTGGGCTACGTTGCGGTGGATCTGCTCCCCGCCAACGCCCCCATCAAGCGCAGCCAGGTGATGTCCCGTGCTGCCGCGGGGCTTTCGGGCATCGTGCCTCCGGGCATGAGGGCGATCACGGTGCCCGTCGACCCCATCGCGGGCGTGGGCGGACTGCTCAAGGCCGGGGATCGCGTGGATGTGATCGCCACCTATGAGGTGGAAGACAACGCGATCGCCACCAACCTGCTTCAGGATGTGGAGCTACTGGCCCTGGGCGGGCAGACCGTGGCCTCCACCCGGCGGGAGCAGAGGTCTCGAGCCGCGACTGAGGCCGACGCCGCGAAAACTGCCAAGTCCTCCACAGGCGGCAAGGATGCTCCCGCCGAGGCCCCGGCCCAAGAGCCCGAAGATGTGGAGCCGCAGGCCGAGGATTACGCCCATGCCACGCTGGCCGTCACTCCCGACGAGGCCGTGAAGGTGATGTTGGCCAAGGATCGGGCCCGCCTGTCTCTGGCACTGAGGCCTGTGGGCGAGCAGGACGTCGTCGTCGTGCAGCCGCAGAGACTGGACGACGTCGCCGGTCCCGCGTA
>CAYRFY010000529.1:0-5905 GCA_964423635.1 uncultured Armatimonadia bacterium
TCCGGACGTGCGAATGGCGAAATGTGCCACCAGTGCGTTCATGCATAATCTGAGTGGAAAGCCCGATCCCGCCTTGCGGGACGTTCACGAACGGCGTGATCGCGACCCCAGAACTTGATTCATCTGTGCACAAGTCGGTGCATATAGGCATCTAGAACGTCGACTGAGCGCTGATGCCCCAGCCGAAATCGCCATCGATGCTGGCCACATCGGCGCTGAGCCAACTGAAGGGCGAGTACCTGAAGGCCAGATTGACATTCTCGGCGTCGTATTCGGCCTGCACCAGTGCCCCGGTGAAGGGGGCGAACTCGATGCCTCCGAACAGGCCGTGCAGCGGGCCCTCACCGATCTCTCCGCTCCCCAGACCGGCGTGGAGCTTCAGGCCCATGGCCGGCTGGTCTTTGGCCAGGGAGAGGGTCTTGCTGGCCACGATATAGTACGTGCGGTTGATGCGGTCCGAGGCGTCCCAGATACCGATGGCCACCTGGGGCAGATTGCCCAGGCCGAACACGTTCTCCAGGGGGAGGCGGTACTTGGCATTGAGAATGGTCTCGCTCACGTAGGCCCCGGCTCCCGGCGGGATGATGTCATTGATCACCGCGCCGCCCACCTCTAGGTCGGCCAGGACGGCCACATTGGCGCAGTACAGGTCCTGCTGGTTGTCATCGAGGTCCACGCGGTGGATACCGCCGGAGAGCTTCAGAGGCGCGCCGACTTCGGCGGAGGGTGTCCGAACCATACCGGTAGACCCGTACCACGAGGGCGTGGGCTGCAGCGGGGCCACGGGCTCTCCGAACACGTTCAGATCGAAGCCCTGAGCTCCCGCCGACACCGCCAGACCCAGGCACGCGAGCGTCATTCCCAGCAGCATCAAACGCATGCATCTCAACTCCTTTGAGTGGGCGCCGTCCGGGCCCGACCAGCGCCGACAACCGTTCCGTGGCGAGTATACACGGCCTCCGGAGACAGCGTCAAGAAATGGCAAGGGCCCCCGCGTTCCGCGGTGTCGGGGCGCCCTTCGTCCCGGCGGAGGCCCGCCGCGGATCGGAACCTTCGTCCCCACCGCCCCCGGCACCTTCCGTCCCCCCTCACGGCCGTGGGGGAGGTGCCAAAGTCTCCAGGGTTGAAAAGTAGACCCACCTTACCAATACCGTTGGACAATCCTGTGGCCACGGAGTTGCACCCTATGAGTTCGGAGAATGCGAAAGTTGTGGTCATCGGAGCCGGCCCGGCCGGGATCGCCGCGGCCCTGGAGCTCCTGCCGGCTCGGAGCTGCCACGTCACCGTCGTGGAACGGGGTCTGGACCTGCCACAGCGTGCGGAAGTCATTGAGGGCGGGGGGGAGGGCAGGGCTTCAGCCCGCCTCGAGGGTTTCGGGGGGGCCGGAGCCTTCTCGGACGGGAAGCTGACGCTGACGGTGGAGGTCGGCGGCCATCTGGCCGAGATCGTCGGTACCGGAGCGGCCCAGCAGCTCGTGGACGCCGCCGACGCGCTCTGGCTCGCCTACGGTGCACCCAGCGAGGTCCACGGCGGCCTGGACGCCACCACCGAGGAGCTCGGTCGCAGGGCCATCATGGCCGGGATGAAGCTGGCCACCGTGCCCCTCCGGCATGTGGGCACAGACCGCTGTCCCGAGGTGTTGGCCAGGATGCGCTCCACGCTCCTGGCAGGCTGTGAGATCCGGTTCGGGACGGCGGCGGCGCAGGTGCTGACAGAGGAGGGAAGGGTGGTCGGCGTGGTGCTGGCCGACGGCACCCGGCTCCCGGCGGACTTCGTGATCCTCGCGCCCGGACGCAGCGGACAGCCCTGGGTCCAGGAGCAGGCCAAGATTCTGGGCCTGCAAAGTGACCCCAGCCCGGTGGACCTCGGGGTGCGGGTGGAGACCCCCGCCGCCGTCCTGCAGGAGCTCACAGACGCCCTTTATGAGTTCAAGCTTCTGTACTGGTCGCCGACCTTCGACAACCTCGTCCGCACCTTCTGCGTCTGCCCCTACGGCGAGGTCGTCACCGAGCGCCTGGGAGATGTGGTCACCGTCAACGGCCACAGCTACGCCCGGGAGAAGAGCCGGAACAGCAACTTCGCGGTGCTGGTCTCCAGCCGGTTCACCAGGCCCTTCAACGATCCGGTGGCCTACGGCCAGTACATCGCGCGCCTGGCCAATTTGCTGGGCGACGGGGTGCTGGTGCAAAGGTACACCGACCTCGTGGCCGGGCGGCGCACCACCCCCCGCCGCCTGGAGCACTGCATCACCACACCGACGCTGGCCTCCGCGGCGCCGGGCGACCTGAGCTACGTCCTGCCCTACCGGCATCTGAAAGCGATCATCGAGATGCTCCAGGCCATCGATCGCCTGGCCCCGGGGGTGGCGGGACCGGGCACGCTGCTCTACGGCATCGAGGTGAAGCTGTATTCGGCGCGGGTCTCGGTGAGCGAGGAGCTGGAGACAGACATCGGTGGCCTGTTCGCCTGCGGCGATGGGGCGGGAATCACCCGGGGCCTGATCCAGGCCACCGCCTCGGGGATCGCGTGCGGCAGGGCGATCGCCCGGCGGCTGGGCTAGGGGGGAACGGTTAGCGGCCACCTTCCGCCTGCGGTTGGGTGGGATTTCCCCTCACCCGCAAGCGACCAGCAGGATCGGCCGACGCTCCCGGGCGCCCGCTTCGCGGGCGGAGAGAGGTGAACGGCGGCGCCTCCCCCCACGCGGGCATCATGCAAGGGGAAACCCACCGGGCGTCGGCAAGACGATTATCCGGCAGCAGGCCCCGCGGCCGCTGCAGATGGAGTGGTGCCTGGTGGAGCAGATGCGGACGGATGTGCTCATCGTCGGTGGCGGGCTGGCGGGTCTGCGGGCGACCGTGGCCGCCGCGGAGGCCGGCGCCCGCGTGCTGCTGGTCTCCAAGACCCGGGTGGGCGAGGAGAATTGCACCGCCGCCATCTGGGGCGCCGCCTCCGGCGCCGTGGGGGGCACCACCCCCGAGCAGTACCTCCAGCGCCTGCGCGAGAAGGCGAAGGACCGGGGGAACCCGCAGCTCCGCCGCGTGCTCGCTCAGGACAGTGGCCAAGAGCTCCTGGAGCTGCGCCGGTTCGGGGTACAATTCCAGGAGCGTCACGGCCAGATCCTCGTGGACCAGTCCGGGCAATGGCGGGGCAGGGCGCTAACGCGCCCGCTCTCGGCCACAGCCGAAAGCCTCGGCGCCACGCTGCGCTGGCCCCTGGCGGTCTACGACCTCACCGTGGAAGGCGGCACCTGCCGCGGCGCGGTGGCGCTGGACCCGGACAGCGGCGAGACGGTGGCCATCGCCGCCGGGGCGGTGGTGCTCTGCGGCGGAGGCCACGCGGCCGTGTACCCGTGGCACGACAACCCGGGCCGCACCACCGGCGACTGCGCCGCCATGGCCCGCCGCGCCGGCGCCCGGCTCACCGACATGGATGTGGTGAGCTTCCACGATCTGGGCCTGATCTGGGGGCACGAGCCCTTCGACGCCCTCAACTGCTCCCCGATCCTCGCGGCCGGGAGGCTCGTGGACGAGACGGGAGCCATCGTGGGGCGAGGCGAATTGGCCCAAGTCTGGGCGCGCCACGCCGCAGCACCGGTGGCCGACAGGCCCCGCTACCACGTGACTTTGCACCTCACCGGGGTGGACTGGGACGAGCCCCGCCTGGCCGAGGCCCGTGGGCTCAGCTTCGGCGCCGAGGCCCCGCCCGACCTAGTCCCTGCCGCTCCCCTGGCACACTACACCCCCGGAGGAATCGCCATCGACGCGGAGGGCCAGACCTCGGTGCCCGGCCTCCTGGCCGCGGGCGAATGCACCGGCGGAGTGTTCGGCGCCGGCAGGCCCGGGGGCGCTGCGCTCACGGACTGCATCGTGTTCGGCCGCCGCGCCGGCCGGCGCGCCGCCGCCCTCGCGGCCGATTGCGAACCGACTTCACCCGCCACCCCTGCCCCCCTCGCCCTCGACGGCGATGACGACCCCTCTCCCCTCCTGGCCGCGGCCCGCCGGGCGCTGTGGGACCACGCGGGAGTTGTCCGCACCCCCGTCGGGCTCAATACCGCCGCACAGGAGCTGGCCGGAATCTCTGAGGCCGCCGCTCACCTCCGCCCCGACTGCCCGGCCTCCTGGCTGACGCTGACGGAGCTGCGCAACGTGCTTGCCGTGGGGCAGGCGCTGGTTGACGAGGCCGCGGCTCTGCAGCCTTAGGGTACCCCCGGAAGGCCCCGGGCGGCGTGGCGCGTGCCGTTGGTGGGGCGGGCTTTCCACTCACATTATGCATGAACGCACTGGAGCCACATTTCGCCATTCCCGCGTCCGGAACGGTCGAAGTACTGCCGTTCTCCCCCCTCCTCCCGTCTCCGCCGGTCGTTTGGCGGAGTAAGGGAGAGGGGGGCCGGGGGGGTGAGGCGACGTGATTCGGCGCCTGCCCGGAACCTGCATAATGTGAGTTTCCAGCCCGCCGCCGTTGGCCGTTGAAGTCTGGCCGGTAGGGCGTGTGGCGGCGAGGTAACGGTTCTTCCGGCGCCGGTCAGGATCGGTTGACACTTTGCCTTGCCTGCTATATGCTTAATGCATATAGAAGGAGGTCAGATGGTGCCGCGAGGTCGCTGTCATCGACATGGTCAGCAGTTCGGCCCCTGCTCCTGCTCGCTGGGTAAGCTTCCCCGGCTGGTGGAGCCGGTGCTGCTCAGCCTCCTGGACCGGGGCGAGGCGGCCTATGGCTACGAGCTGCAGGAGAAGGCCAACGAGATCGCACTCACCGACTCGGAGATTGACGTCGCGGTGGTGTATCGCACCCTGCGGAGTCTGGAGGAGGCCGGCTGCGTGACTTCGGTCTGGAAGCCCGGAGCCGGAGGCCCGCAGCGCCGGCTGTATGAGATCACGCCCATGGGACGCAGCCAATTGCAGGACTGGCTCACCGTCCTGCGCCGACACACCGACGCCCTGGAGCGGTTCTTGCAGACCCGCACCCACAAGCTTCTCGCCACCGACGAGGGAGGGCCGTCGCCATGGCCGCCTGCGCAATCCGACTGACGATCCTGAGTGAGAACACCACAGTGCGGGACGATCTGCACTGCGGCCACGGTCTGTCGATCCTCATCGAGGTGGACGGGCGCCGCTTCCTGCTGGACACCGGGCACAGCGAGAGTACCGTGAGCAATGCCGAGGCCATGGGCATCGCCCTGGAGGGCCTGGACGCCATCGTGCTCAGTCACGGGCACTACGATCACACCGGGGGGCTGGAGGCGGTACTGCACAAGGCGGCCCCGGTGCGCCTCATCGCCCACCCGGACGTGTTCGACCGCACCTACGCCCATCGGCCGCCGGAGCCGCGCCGCTATATCGGCTCTCCACTCACGCTCGCCGACTGCCAAGCCCTGGGTGCCACCGTGGAGCTGACGGCCGCGCCGGTGTGCCTCAGTCCACGGCTGATGACCACCGGCGAGGTGCCTCAGAAGGACCTCTCCACCGTCACCCGAGAGGGCTTCGTGCGGGAGACGGCGCAGGGCCTGGTGCCCGACAATCTCCAAGATGACCTTTCGCTCATCGCCCGGCTGGGGGCCGGTCTTCTGCTCATCACCGGCTGCGCCCATGCGGGCCTGAGCAACATCGTGGATCATGCCACTCGTCTTGCCGACGGCATGCCGGTGATCGCCCAGATCGGGGGCACCCATCTGGGGCCGCTGCCGGAGGACACGGTCCGCAAGGTGGCCTCACAGATGTGGGATCGGGGCCTGCGGACCCTTATGGCCTGCCACTGCACGGGGCCGGTAGCCTTTGCCATCCTGCAGGACAGCTTCCCCGGCGAGACGGTGGCCGTCGGCACGGGCAATGTGGTGGAGTTCGACGACGAGGGTGGGTGCGCGGTTCTCGGTCCCGAGTCGGCGGGTCGCGGGTCGCGAGTCAACGGC
>CAYRFY010000530.1:0-5900 GCA_964423635.1 uncultured Armatimonadia bacterium
GCCCCATCCGCCGCTTTCACTGCAAACAGGTTGCCCCGCTCGTCGCCGCAGTACAACACTCCCTCACGCACCGCCGGCGGCGCGCTCAGTGGCGCGCCGCGATCCACCTTCCACAGTGTCCGCCCTGTCTCCAACTCAACCGCCCGCAGCGTCCCGTCCGTACTCCCGAACACCAGGCTCTCTTCCAACAGAGCGAGGCAGCCCAACACGGGCCCCTCTGTCCGGTGTCGCCACAATAGTGATCCTGCCGCGGCTTCCAGGCAGTACACGAAGCCATCCACGCTTCCCACATACACCCGGCCCTCCCCCAGAGCCGCCGCGCCCACGATCGCCCCCCCGGTGGCGTAGCTCCAGGCAACGCTGCCGTCACCCTTCTGCACACAGAAAAAGCGCCCCTCCGAGTTCCCCACGTAGATCCGGTCACCCACCACGATGGGGGACCCATCCACGCTGCCGCCCAGTTCCGTCGCCCATTCGATCTCCGCCGCGGTGGGTCCGGCCCCCTCCGCCACACCGGACCGCAACGGATCGTGGCTGGCGGAGGGCCAGTCGTCGGCACACAGGGGGCTCAGCAAGCAGACGGCCATCAAGACTGCGGCGGCTCGCGAATTCACCGGTGGGGTCGCCCTCGCTTTCATGTCTACGGGCCTGCAGACGCAAAGCGCCGCCCCGAGGGGCGGCGCCATTTGGGGCCGGCTGCACGCCTCGCGCGCCGCGCTAGGCGGGGTCGGGAGGCATGCCGTCCACGACCAGGATGTTGCCCGGAAGATCATACGAACTGCCGGGCGACACCGTCACATTGATGTTCACGTAGAAGTCCGAGCCCGCCCCGAAGACGTTGGGGTCCGGGATTACGTGGATGGTGTTGTAGGTTCCCGCGGGCAGGCCGGAGAGCACGAAGTTCCCCGACGGCGCGACCGAGCTGGCCGAGACCACGCCGTTGACGGTGACGATCTCCACCGTCACGCCGCCCAGCCCCAGACCGGAGACCGCGTCGTACATGCGTCCGGAGATGCTGCCGCCCTGCGGCCCATCATCACCGTCACTGCTGTTGCATCCACCGACCAGCACGGGCAAGAACGCAAGGGCAAGGACACCTGCTACGAGTATTGGCACAGACGCGGCTCTTGGCATGCGGGACTCTCCCCTCGGGTTATGCGGTTCAGCACCTGCACCGCCACGCTGGTGGGCGCGAGATAGTGCCGGTACCGGCCCGGCCGCCTTCCGCGACCGGGCCGGAAGGATCTCTTCTCATCTAGCGACGTACGCCGAGACTGGTCACGGCCTGCACGCGCTGGCCGTCCTCGGCCAGGGCCTCGATGCGCACCAGGTACCGACCGTTCGGAACCGGCGTGCCGGCGTCACTGCGCAGGTCCCAGCTCACGGTGTTGGTGCCCTGGGCCGAGGCCTTGTTCACCGCCAGTTCGCGCACCACGCGGCCGGCGATGTTGGTCACCGTTACGTTCGCCGAGCAGTCTCTGGACACCCCGTAGCTCACCACCGCGCCGCGTCCGCCGGCGGAGGCCACCGCGTTGGTCAGCACCAGGCCACCTTCGGCCTTCGGAGCCACCTCCAGCACCAGCTCTCTGCTGCCGCCCGCCGCCTCGCTCTGGAAGGCATACGAGGTCATGGTGCGTGCGTACATCCGCCGGCCCGTCTCGGTGTCTGTCAGGTACACCCCCATGTCGTTGGGCACCTGGCTCAGGTCCGGGAGGCTCACCTCAACCTTGGCATCCGCCAGGCTTGTGGTCACCACGATCGTCCACGACTTCTCCGAAGCCTCCGCGCCACCCCGCACATCCTGCGCCAGGTACTTGCCGTCATCGGCCTTAACGTACAGGTCCACCGTGTCAGGCGCTGTGGGCGGGTTCTCCAATTGCACACCCTCCGACAGGGCCGGGGCCACACCCACCGTGGTCGAGCGGTCGCAGCGGTCACCGGCTACGGCAACCACCGGGATCGCCCAGCCTTCCGCACCCAGGTCCAGGGCCTGCGGCTTCACCGGCGCCTGGGCCGTCTCCACCGGCGGCGTCACCGATACCGTCGCCGAGCCACCGCTGGTTCGCAACCACATGCCTTCCCACGGATAGATGACGGTCCGCGCCACGTTTACTCCGGCATCCGCCGCCACCAGCAGGTAACTGCCGGAACCCGCGTCATAGACCCAGCCGTAGGATCGGACCGTGCCGGGGCTGCCGGGGATCAGGTTGCCGAAGGGCACCGACTTGGTGAACGGATTGCCCACCATGTTCCATACCGGCCCCAGGGTGAGGCTGAACGGCTGCGTCGTGCTCACCGGCCGGCCGCCGACTTCCAGGTCGCCCTGCACCATCTTCACGAAGAACCCGCGACCCGGAACCACGTTCAGCAGGTCCAGCCCGCTGTCCGACGTAGGCGTGACGTAGCTGGGCGGCACCGCCGTGGGATCCCACCGCGCCACCAGGTTCGTCCCGAACAGCTCAACCGGGTCCGCGTCGGCGGGGAAGCAGGGCACCGCCAGCAGATTGACCCCGGTCGGGAAGGTGTACGCGAAGGACAGATAGGCGGTGAAGTCCTTGTCCGTTGCGGCAGGCGGCACCGTCACCGTCTGCGTCGCCGGACTGAACTTGTACCCGGCCTTGGAGGCCGAGAGCGTCACCGTTCCCGCGCGCACCCCGCTGATCGTGTAAAGGCCGGCCTCATTGGTAATCGCCGTGTGCTCGCCGTCCGTCACGCGCACGCCCTGCACCTTGGTCCCGTTGAAGTCCGCCACGGAACCGGAGATGCTGAAGGTGTCGGCGATCGCCTGGAAGTCCTGACCCGTCACCGGGCCACCGTCCACGACCACCGTCGTCGAGGAGGGCAGGAACTTGTAGTGTTCCAGCGTCGGAGTGAGGGTATACCGACCGGAAGGTACGCCGGTCAGGGTGTAGTTGCCATCTTCGTCCGTCACGGCGGAGTAGGTTCCGGTGCTGTCGACCACCGTCACGCCCGCCTTGCCCACACCGTCCTCCGTCACGGTACCACTCACATTGTAGGTGCGAAGCGTCCCGGTGAAGTTCTGGCCGATCACGTCGGCGTCTGCCACCGTCACTTCGATCTCGGTGGGCTCGAAGTCGTACTCCGCCAACTCCGGCACCAGCCTGTAGTCGCCGGCCACCATGTTGTAGGCGACGAACGTGCCGTTGCCGTCACTCACCGCCACCGCCACCTGGTCGCCGTCGGCGTTGAAGACGCGGACCGCGACCCCGGGGATCGGGGCTTCGTCGCTCGTCTTCACCTCACCGGCGATGCGGAAGGCCGGCGTCGGGCCGGTTGTGAAGCTCCAGGTGTACATCCCGGGGGTGCCGTCGGCGTTGGCGATGAGGTTCCCCACCATGTCCGCCACCACAACCTGCACCGTGACGGCCGTGTCGTGATCGAACGGCGTCTCCGGCTGATAGGAAACGTCCAGCGTCCCGCCGGTGGTTGTGATCGTCAGGTCCGCCGCGTCGATGGGCGTCATCGCCCCGGTACCGATCTGCATCGAGACCGCCAGCGTTGCCGGATCAATCCCGCTCTTGCTGTCGGTCAGCCGGAAGCTGATCGCCGTGTCGATGGGGACATTGGTGGCGTCCCGGCCGGGCACCAGGTTGCCGATCACCGGTCGCACCGCATCCACGTCGAACTCCCAGGTGATCGGGTCCGGAAGCGTGCGGTTCCCCGCATTGTCCGCGACACCCACGCTCATCTCGACCTTCGACACAGCGCCGAAGTCCACGGTGTCCGCAGCCGGGTAACGTACCACCACATCCAGCGGGTCCGTGTCGTCCACGGCGCAAGCGGCGGTGATGTCTTCCCCGTCCTTGCGGATCGCCATCGAGGCCACGTCAACGCCCGACAGCGTGTCCTTGACATGGAAGGCGACGAAGCCGTTCCGCGCGCTGATGGCGTCCGGCGCGGGGCTCTGTTCATCAACCGTCGGCCCCTCGGCGTCCGCCGTAACGGTGAAGGAGTATGTCTCATCCAGCGCGTTGCCGGCCACGTCCTGCGCCGTCACGTGCACTGTGACCGTGGCGTTCCATGGGAAGTCCGCGAGCGGGTCGAAGGTGAACAGCAGGTTGGGGCCGTTGGCGTTGGGCGTGATCGTCCCGTCCATCTCCACCGGCGTCTCCCCGTCCACACTGTACGTGGCGGTGATGCTACTGAGCAGCACGCCGCTGCCACCGTCCTTGACCCGGAAGCTGATGTCGCTGCTACGGGCCACCTCGGTGGCGTCCTCCGCCGGGTCCTGTTCCTCAAGCGTCGGCGGCAGGCTGTCGGCGGTGGTCGCCGCCTGACCCGTCACCATGAAGTAGCGGTTCGGCACCTCGTCCTGCGGCACCACGGCGATGTAATACGTCGTGCCGGGCGTCAGGTCCGGGACCTCGAATGTCTGGACCGTGCGCGCGGCGACCTCGTGGGCCGCCGTAAGCGCCCGCACGTCGGTGAACGGCGAGGTCTCCACGTAGATCAGGTACTTGTCCACATCCACCTGAGCCGCTTCGTCGTACGAGGTCCAGTCCAGTGCCAGGCTCCGGCCCTCGTTCTCCGGCGGCGTCAGCGGGAAGATCCCCGTCACCGGATCCGGCGGCATGGTGTCGTACACGCGGACGTTATCCGTCGAGGTGTCCACGCTCGCCTCCGGGCAGTCCGCCCTGCAGTCGGCGTCGGCGTACGTCACCGTCGCCACGTTGTGCGTCGGCCCGCCGGCGGCCTCCAGCACGCCGTTGTTGTTGGCCTGGGCGTAGTCCGCGCCGCTGGTCGCGACGCTGCCGCGGAACACCCCGCTGTCCGTCTCGCTCTCCGTCAGCGTCACGCGCTCCCGGTCGATGGGCGAGCGGTACGTGGTAACGACCACCGAGATCCTGTCCAGGTCCGCCGGGCTCTCGTTCTCGTCGGGGTCCGTCACCTCGACGTAGACCCGCCCGCCTTCCTCGACGGTGCCGCCCACCGCCGGAAAGTCCGGCAGCGGCGTCCACGAGGAGTCCGTGATGACCGTGGCGCTGGGCGTCCCGATGATGGGGCCGCTTCCAAAGCCACTCACAGGCCACTGGGAAGCCGTGGCGATGTACAGGAACCGGAAGGTATGGTTCCCCAGGCCCAGCGCGGCGTGGTTGCCGGGGAGCACGACGTTGTATGTCGCGCCCGTGGCCGCATCACCGCTCACAAGCGCCATCGGGTACCGCTGACTCGCGTTCCCATCGATCTCCAGCCACAGGCCCTCGGTGGGCGCATCGCCCTCGGCGTCGGTGTACACCACCTGGAACTCGTAGTTGTCGGCGATACCGCCGTACTTGGGCGAGAGCCCCGCGGTGAACGGCTCCACCGTGGGAGCCGACAGCACCGGCGCCTGGTTGCTGGTATCGATCACGAAGTTCTGCGTCGCGCTCCACGGCGAGACCAACCCACCATCGTCGGTGGCTCTCACGCGCCAGAACCAGTTGCCGTTGCTCAGCGTGTTGGCCACCGCGGCCCAGACCACGTTGCGGTCCTGGCTGCCCTGAACCTCGTAGGCGAAGGCGTAGTCGGTGTCGCCGGTCCACGCCCCGTCCTCGGGCCGCAGTTGGAATTCATAGGTCATGGCCGTTCCGGGCCAGCCGCTCCACTGCGGCTTGTCCGACGGGTCCGGGTCCACGGCCTGGCTGCACTGCAGCGTGGGCATCTGAGAGGAGATCGTGGCCCCGTTGCTGGGGCTGAACCCGTCGGCCGGGGCCGCGGGCGCATTGTTGACCGTGTTGACGTAGAAGCTCTGGGTGGTGCTCCAGGCCGACAACAGCCCCGCCGGATCCTTGGTCTGCACCCGCCAGAAGTAGTGCCCGTTATCATTGAGCGTCACGCCCACTGCGGCCGTCCGCACTCCGGGCCCCGTCTCCACCGTGAACAGCGGAGGTGTGGCGTCG
>CAYRFY010000531.1:0-5898 GCA_964423635.1 uncultured Armatimonadia bacterium
GCCGTCACCCCCGCCGTCACCCCCGCCGTCACCCCCGCCGTCCCCTCACGTTCCGGGCGCGATCACGATCTTCCTCACGCAGTTGTTGCCGAAGTCTGCGACGTACAGCTCGCCCTGCGGGCCGATAGCGATTCCGCTGGGGGCCGTGAACTGACTGGCGCTCCCTGTACCGTCGGCGAACCCGGGTGAGGGGTACTGAATCTCCACGACCCCGGCCAGCAACTGCGGCGAGCCGCCGGGGGGGATGCGCATGATGCAGTGGCTTCCGGTATCGGCCACGTAGACGGTGCTGTCCGCCCCGATGGCCAGGCCGGTGGGATGCGACCAGATGGGGGCGCTCTTGTCGATGCCGGAAAGCGGCGAGACGGCGCCGTCGGCGGTAACGACGAAGAGCGCTTCGGCGGCCGGGTCGACCACCAGGATCCGCCCGTCGGGGTATCTCGCCACCCCGCAGGGCGATTGGGCGCCGGCCGGCGAAAGATCGGCCACCGTGGCCGTCGTCCCATCGGGCGCCACTTTCCGCAGCCTGCGGTTGCCCGTGTCGGCGATGAGGCAGGAGCCGTCGGGCAGTGCGCAGATACCTGTGGGATAGCGGAACTTCGCCGCCGCACCCGGCCCGTCCGCGAAGTCACCGTCGGGCAGGCCCAGTCTGTCGAGGGCCGTATCGCTGCCGGCTACGGTGCTGACCGTGCCGGCGCTCAGACGCCGCACCCGATGATTCCCGGTGTCCACGATGAGCATTGAGCCGTCGGCGACAGCGGCCAGTCCCGAAGGCCCCCAGAATCGAGCCGTCGCCGCAGGCCCGTCGGAAAGCCCGCCCAGTACGGAGCCCACAGGACCGCTGCCCGCAATGGTGCGCACCGTGCCGTCTGGGGAGACCGCCCGGACACGGTGGTTGCGCCCATCGGTCACATACAGCACCCCGGCCGCGTCCACCGCCACCGCCGAGGGGCCGTCGAACCGGGCCTCGCGCGCCGGCCCATCCTGCAGCCCCCCTTCAGCCTCCGTGAGCGAGTTGGGAGCCGGGCCGCTGAGAGTGGTGACGGTCACCGTGGGCATTCCCACTAGAGGAGGCGGAGGCATGCCGCCGCCTCCGCCGCCCATGGGGCCCCCGTCTCCGCCCTTGTCGCCGAGAAGCCCCTTCCAGTAGACGCCCATCACTGTCCCGAAGGCCAGTACCACCGCGAGCACGGCCACCACGGGAGACACTTGCTTCTTCACCGCGCCTCACCCCCACCCGCTGTGCTCGCCAGGTGCATCGTCTCTCCGGCAGCGCAACCGTAGGTGGCTCTGGGCGACCCCGGCGGCCGTTGGTGGGGCGGGCTTTCCAGCCCGCCAAGTCGACCTGCAGGATCAACGTCACCCCTCGGACGGGCCCTTTGCCAGACCGAAGACAGTCGAGGCCCCGGCCGGCGAGCAAGCATGGTTGTAGCACTGGATGAGCCAGGCTCTCCGGCGCAAGAAGGCCGTTCGGGCGTGGGCATCATGCCCGCCGCGCGCGGGGTTAGGCTGATCTGCCCGGTACTCGCCCGCGACCGTCCCAGGGGCAGAGCCGCGTTGAGGTACCCCCGTAGCCCCAGCGGCACCCGCACCAGTTCGACGGCCTCATCTCGGCGCCGGGCGGTGTAGAGGTTGCCGCGGTACGTCGCCACCACGGGCGGCGACGTGGCGGCTATCCGCTTCACGGGGATAGGCGGGTCCAGGCGCGACGGGATGCGCCACAGGTACGACATGTCCACATACAGCGGCGTGCCATCCGCGACCAGGAGCGCCCCGTTGCTGTCCAGCCAGTCGGTGAGCATCTCGGTCTGCGAGGCTCTGAGGTCTGTGCGGTTGACGAGCCGTCCGGCCGACGGGCTCGCCAACTCGCGGGAGTACGCGGTGAAGTACAGGGCGTCGCCCTCCAGGGCCGCCACGTTGTGCCCATTGGTGCGCGCCAGCAATTCCGGGTCGGAACCATCCACACCGCCACGCTTGATGAGTGTGGCGCCTCCCACGTACTCCCAGCCCAGCCTCTCGGTCCAGTACAGCTTGCCCTCACGCACGCCCAGCAGGGCTCCGGTGAAATGCGGCTCAGACCCTTCGGTCAACCCGATCAGCGTGGGCTGCGAGGGTTGCGCTCCGGCGCGGATGACGTTGACCGGCTTGATGATGGGCACATGCACGATGCCCTCGGCCCGGGCGCTTCTGGACTCTGTCCAGTAGAGAGTATCGCCATCCACCTCGAGGCTCTGGGGGCGATACAGTCCCGCCGTGGAGAAGCGCTGCTCACCGCTGGACAGGTCCACGGCCACCATGACACCCGCATCCTCCTGCGGGCCGGTCTCGGCCAGCACGTAGAGCGTGCCGCCGGCGACGGCGATGGAGCGCACGTCGTGGGCCTGCAAGACACAGGTGGGCTTCTTGGCTCCGGGAGGCAGGTACTGCAGCCGAGCGGGGCCGGGAGGTTCGCTCTGCGGGGCCTCGATCCAGAACAGGCCATGCGCTCCGGCCACGATCTGCCGGGGGCTTTCGTTCAGAGACGCCACGGGCGCCGCACGCCCGCGCACAAATACCGCCCCGGCCACTAGAACGACGCAGGCCAGGGCGCAGAAGACTGCTTTCGAGTTCATAGGCGACTACACCTCAACAGCGAACCGGTTCCCCGCCAAAGGAGACCTGACCTTCCTCCGGCCAACGGCCGCCCGGCGCCTCAGCCACCCGGCGTTTGGGCAGGCCGACCGGCGTCACGCGGCGAACTGGAAACCGGTGTACGCAATCCAGCCGAAAGCTAGGTCAACACCATGACCCGTGTCTATGTTCCCTGGTTCCACATCCTGTCACTGGCTCTGGTGGCCGCTTGCGCCCATGCTCAGCCCGTCGTTCGCGTCCTGGAAGACTTCGAAGGCCCGCTCACGGGGTGGCCGCAAGATGCTCGCCTCACCGACGATGCCTCGCAGGGCCGGCAGGCCCTGAGGTGGGCGCCATCTGCCGCCGGCGGCCCTCAGGCGATCGCGTTTACTTTCGCCTCCCGCGGGGTGGAGATGGGCGATTGGGACCGTCTCTTGTTCGACTACAAGGTCGACAGCCAAAACTGCGGGTGGTGGGGCCTGAAGATCGTCGACTTCCCCCTGGGAGACGGGATGCAGGCCACGTGGCAGGTGAACCGTGATACGCCACTCACGGTGGGGCAGTGGGCCACGGCCTGCGTGGACCTGCATAACCCCATGTGGCTGTGGGGCGAAAAGCCCGACGAGAGCTCTCAGGTCATCTACTTCCGCGCCCAGGGACCGGAGAACAAGCCGTACGTCATCCTCCTGGACAACATCCGTCTGGAGAGCGACCCGGTACGGCTGCAGTCCGTCGTCGGCGCCCCGTCTGCGGCCGGCGAGGACGAAGTCGGCTGCGTGCATCGCCTCACGATCGCCAACCGCACCGAGGCGCCGGTGGCCCTGGCCCTGCGGTCGGGGGAGGTCTCCGCCGGTCTGCGGGTGCATCTGCCGGGGGAGCCCTGGGTCGTGCCCGCCACCGGCACCGCGACCTTCGAGATTGGTCTTTCCGCCGTGGTCGCGGGTCCGGGCGCCCCGCCGCCGCTCTCACGGCTTTCGACCGAGCTCACCATCAGTCCACAGGGAATGGAGAACATGGATCAAAGCACCACTCTCTCACTCAACACGCCCCTGGGAGCCCTGCCGCATCCCAGCCTGCTCATCACCAAGGAGCAGGCGGAAGCCATCGTGGCGCGCGTGGCCGCGGACGAGACGGCGAAGGCGATCTATGACGGGCTCAAGGCCGGCGCCGACGCCTGGCTGGAGCAGGCGCCCGAGTTTCCGGATCGCGGCTCGCAGTGGTGGCACTGGTATACCTGCAAGGCCTGTGGCGGCCGCCTGAACACGAAGTCCGACACCGAGCACGTCTGCGCCGACTGCGGCGCCGTCTACACCGGCTGGCCCTATGACGACGTTGTCCTGGATCGCAAGCACGGCGCTCTGGCCCGGGCCATCCGCGACCTGGGCCTGATGTACACTCTGACCGGCGAGGAGCCCTATGCCCACAAGGCCCGGGAGATCCTGCTGGGCTACGCCGAGCGGTACCTGCAATACCCACTGCACAACGTCCACGGCAAGCCGGAGAGGGGCGGCGCGCACGTGGGGCCTCAGACGCTGGATGAGGCGGTGTGGCTGATCCCGGTGGTGCAGGGCTTCGACTGCATCTACGACACGCTCAGCGAGGAGGACCGCCGGCTCATCGCCGACAAGATGCTGCTGCCGGCGGCGGAGCTGTGCCGCGACCATCAGTGGGGCATCCACAACATCTGCTGTTGGCACGGCTCGGCCTACGGCCTCGTGGGATTGGTGCTGGGCGATGCCCAACTGGCCGGAGAGGCCATCAACGGACCCAAGGGCTTCAGGGAGCAGATCGCCAAAGGCGTCACGGATGACGGCTTCTGGTACGAGAGCGCCTGGGGTTATCACTTCTACACCATGATGGCGCTGCAGCCACTGGCCATTGCCGCCCGCAATGTGGGCATCGACCTGTACTCCGAGCGCTACAAAGGCATGTATGACGCCCCCTTGCGGTTCATGGCACCCGGCGGGGAGCTGCCCGCCTTCAATGACAGCGGCACGGCCAACGTTCTGGGCCAGGGCAGCATGTACCAGGTGGCCTACGCCCGCTGGGCCGACCCGAGGTATCTGCTGCCCATCCGCCGCAGTGGCCAAAAGAGCCTCGAGGCCCTGCTCTTCGGTGTCGAGCCGGGTCAGATCGAGGACTTCACACTGGGCTCCACGCTGTTTCCCGCGGCCGGGTACGTCATCCTCCGCAGCGGGCCCCCCGGCAGCGGCGACGCCGACCGGCACGTGCCGCAAAACTACGTCGCTTTGGACTACGGCCCCCACGGCGGCGGCCACGGGCACCCGGACAAGCTGGGCTTTGTCTTCTACGGCAGGGGCAAACTCCTGGCGGAAGACCCCGGCTGCATCGCCTACGGCAATCCCGCGCACGGCGGCTGGTTCCGCCAGACCGTCAGCCACAGCACGGTGGTGGTGGACGGAAAGAGCCAGCATGAGTGCACCGGAAAGCTGCAGTTCAGCGCCTTCGCCGAAGGCTTTGGACTCGCCGGCGCCACCGCCGACGCGGCGTACCCCGGCGTGAGCCTCCGCCGCACCATGGCCCTGGCCGGTGACCGGCTTATCGACATCTTCCTGTGTCAATCCGAGGAACAGCGGACCTTCGACTGGGTCTACCACAACCGCGGAGTGCTGGAACTCGGGGTGCCGGTAACACCCCTGGCGGAGGCTCCCGAGGGGCAGGGCTACGAGTGGGCCAAAGAGTGGCGGCAGGGCGAAGCTCCGGAGACCTGGGAGGCGAGCTGGAAGCTGGAAGACGGCCCCGGGGTGGCATTCGCCCAGGCCCGCGAGGGCGCGGGCAGCATCCTCGCGGCCATCGGTATGGGGAACCCCACGCGGATCAAGGTGCCTTTGGTCGTCTCCCGGGTGGAAGGCAAGCGCGCGCTGTACTACAGCGCCATTGAGCTTCAGGATGGCCATGAGACGTCAAAGATCGATGTGCGCCCGCTGCGCGTCGAGCGGGGAGGGGAGCAGGCCGCGGGGGTGGAGGTGCGGGGCGAGGGTGTCATGGACGTGCTGCTGGTGAACCCCTCCGGGGGCGCGCTGAAGGCCGGAGAGTACGAGCTGGATGGTCACGCGGCGCTTCTGCGCTACCGCGAGGACAAGCTGGAGAAGCTGCTGGTGGCGGGCGAGGGGACGGTGAGGGTCAACGGTCGCCCGACGGTGGTGGAGCCGTAGCCCGACTCCGTGCCGCTTGTCGTATGCCGTCGTCCCGCCCTGCGGGACCGGGCTTTGCACTCACATTATGCATGAACGCACTGGGGCCACATTTCGCCATTCGCACGTCCGG
>CAYRFY010000532.1:0-5898 GCA_964423635.1 uncultured Armatimonadia bacterium
TACCCCCAACCCTGGGCGAAGACCACCGTGCCCGCGGTCCTCCAAGACCGCAAGGCAGGCGCAACCCGTAGCATCGAAGTCGCTCTGGAGAGGGCATGACGTGAGGCATCGCTGATGCGGCACGGGGCATCGGCCTTCCGAACGAGCCCCTGAAGGACCCCGCACACCCCGCATGGAACTGTCCACCCGCCTCAACCACCGCTACCCATCTGGAGACCCGTGCCCATGCGGCGCCACCTCCCGCTTCTGATCCCCTTATCGCTGCTGGCGCTCTCCACCGCCCTCGGCGCCCCGGACCGCGTCACCATCTCCCGGGCCGAGCTTTCAGACCGCGTGTTCGCCTGCTTCCTGGGCAAGAGCATCGGCGGCACTCTGGGCATGCCCGACGAGGGGAACCGGTCTACGCACAACTATACCTTCTTCGACCCCGTTCCCACCGAACCCGCGGCCAATGACGACCTTGATCTGCAGCTCCTGTGGCTCAAGGCCCTGCAGGAGCGCGGGCCGCGGATCACCGCTCTCGATCTGGGCGAATACTGGCTCAAGTACGTGCCCGTCGACTGGAATGAGTACGGGGTGGGCAAGGCCAATATGCGCGATGGGTTCATGCCACCGGTCTCAGGGCAGGTCCGCAATCAGCGCTGGAGGGACAGCAATGGCGCCTGGATCCGCTCGGAGATCTGGGCCTGCGTGGCTCCGGGCTGCCCCTGGCTGGCGGCCAAGTACGCCTGGGAAGACGCCTGCGTCGACCACGGCGCCGGAGAGGGGACCTGGGCCGAGGTGTTCACGGCCACTTTGGAGAGCGCCGCTTTCGTGGAGAGCGACCGGGATCGGCTCATCGAGATCGGACTGTCGTATATCCCCACTGACTGCAAGGTGGCGGCGAGCATTCGTGCCGCCATCGCCGCATGGAGAAGCGGGCTGGACCTGATGGCGGCGCGCGAGGCCGTGGTGGAGGCCTCGGCCTCCACGGGCTGGTTCATGGCGCCGCAGAATGTGGCCTTCGTCATTCTGGGTTGGCTGTACGGCGAGGGCGACTTCGGCAAGTCCATCTGCGCGGCGGTCAACTGCGGGGACGATACCGACTGCACGGGGGCGACGCTGGGCTCCCTGCTGGGGATCCTCGGCGGCACGGCGGCGATACCGGAAGAGTGGCGTAGGCCGGTGGGGGAGGAGATCCGCAATGTGGCCATCTCCGGCTCCGATCCACCGAAGACGCTCTCGGACCTCACCGAGCAGGTGGTTGCGATGGCCCCGACGGTACTGCGCGCGGCGGGGCTGAAGGTGGGGACGCAGCCGCAAGGCGGACCGGCCGTGCACCTTCGGGGTCCAAACCTGCTGCAGCCTGCCGTGGCGCAGGCGCTGTGGCGAAGATCGCCCTATGTCATCCCATATGCCTTCGACGGCTTCACCGCCGATCTTGATTATGGGCAGGAGCCGGTCCTCGGCCTCCGCGAGTCGGCTCGGGTGCGGCTCCGGCTGCGCAACACCGGCGACGTGGCGCAGTCCCTGACCGTGGAGTGGCGCCCGGCCCGGAGTCTCGTCGTCCACCCCCGGACCCAGCACCTCACGCTGAAGCCGGGCGCGAGGCAGACCGTTGTCGCTCATGTGGCGGTGTCAGATGACCAGGCGGCGCCCGCGGTGTTTCGCGGGGAGGTGAGCGTTGCGGCCGATGAGGGCGTGGCCGTGACCATGCCCTTGAGCTTCCTGTCACGCCTCACGGTACGTGCGGATGACCTCGCGCTGGGCTCCAGGGGCGCAACGGCGACCTCCGACTCCGAGCTGGACCGCGAGCCGGGCTGCACGGCTCAGGCCATCGACGGCATCATTCCCCCGGCCGACGGCTTCGAGGCCCAGCGTTGGCACTCGGCGCTCACGCCCCATCCGCACTGGATCGCCATCGACCTGCAGCGGCCCCGGACGATCTCGCGAGTCATCATCCATTTCGCCGACCCGGCCGGGCACCCGGTGGACTTCGACGCCGAGGCCAGCGAAGACGGGGTGACCTGGAAGCCCCTGTTCCGGGAGCGCGGCTATCAGGACAACCGGCGCTATGACAGGTCGACCGAGCCCGTGACCTTGCGCCACTTCCGCCTCACCGTTCATCGCTCCGCCAGCGACATCTACCGCGACGCGGCCCAGGTGGGCGAGATCGAGCTGTGCGGGGAATAGGGGACGGCGCAACTGCAAACGGCCTAACGTCCCAGGGCTCTGCCCTGGACCCGCCAGGGGACTCGTCCCCTGGACCCCGTTGTGTTGGGCCATCGGAGGTAAGCCGGCAGGGCGCCTCGCGCGGTTCCCTGCTCCCCGTGGCACCGTCGTGGTGACCCTCGCAGCGGCCGTCAGCTTCTCCCCAGCACCACCGCGCGGCTCATCGTGACACGGGGCATGTCGACAACCGTGAAGCCTGCCTCCCCGGCGTCCTGCAAGGCCTCCTCGAAGAGCTCCCTGGAGACGTGAATGCCCGGCTCGATCACGTAGAACCGGCCGCCGGGCCTGAGCAGGGAGTACACCTCGGCCAGCAGGCCGGCAGGGTCGGGGGCCTCGTGGAGCATCCAGAAGGCCAGGGCGAAGTCCACTTCCTGCTCCAGACCGATGCGGTCGGAGCGGCATTGATGGGTCCTTATCCGGTCCGCCAGGCCCTCCCTCTGAGCCCTCTTGGCCACGCGTTGGAGCATCTCCGGCTGCAGGTCGGCCGAAATGACGGTACCCGTGGGGCCAACAAGACGTGCCAGCCCCATGGAGGCGAACCCGCCGCCGCAGCCGATGTCCAGACAGGTGAACCCCGACTTCACGTACGGCCCGAACAGCTTCCGCGGGCTGTGGACGAGGGGCCGCAGTGCATTATCAATGAAGGGCAGATGCCCCGCCGAGCAGACGCGTGCCTCGGGGGGGGCACTTGGTTACCGAGCTGTCTTGAGCAGTCATTGTCTTCCTCCGCAAATCGGTCCTACGGCCCATGCTAATGACGACCGCCATCGCCGTCGTCGGCCGGTCGTTGTGGCCGACCATCCTCGTCACCTACCGCCCGCCTCTTGCCGTCTCTCGAACTCGTCCATGATCCTGCCCACGTCCTCCATGGCCGCCGCCAGCGCCTCGGTCTTGCTCAGCATCTGCTCACCGTAATACTCGCGGACGATGTGGTACATCGCCATGTGGAATGCCTCGTGTGCCTCGTAGGTCGCCATCCCCGGATCGGTGAGCTCCAGGTAGACCTCCTTGGCATTGCCCTGCTTGTGGACCCGGCGCACCAGCTTTTTGCTCACCAGCTTCCGCACCATCTGGGAGATGGCGCCCTTGGTCACGCCCATGTGCTCGGCGAGACCCGTCACGTTGACCCCCGGCAGTTGTCCGATGGCCTGCACCAGGTGAGCCTCCGCCCGGCACAGCGGCACGCCGGTGCCGAAGTCATGGTGCGGCCCGTGCATCTGGGCCATGCGCTCCATGACGTCGTGCAGAGTGCGCAAGAGTCGTTCGAAGGCGAGCCGCTCGCGTTCCATGGTCGATATTGTATAGGTACTAAACAATAGAGTCAAGAGGTTCCTCGTCCAGGCAGCATCTGAGAGCCGGCGCTGCCGGTCTCCACGCTCCCGCGCGAAGACGGTTGCGGTGCACCGGCACTCGGTGCCGGTCGGTGGGTGGGCGAGTAAGATGCGGGCTCCGTGGCAGATGGCATGCCCGGTGGGCCAAGATACGGGGTCTGGGGCCCGAGGCCCCAGCGAGGTTTGGGGCGGAGCCCCAAGGTGCTGGGTCGTTGGCCGTTTGTCGTTCGCCGTCACCCGCCACGGCCGTTCGCCGTTCGCCGCCGCCTACTGCAGCGCCTCTTGCAGCGCCAGGATCCGCTCCACCAGCCGCCACCTGAGCTGCGCGAACTGCTCGTGGCTCAGGTCGGCGGCGAAGTCGGTCTGGTTCTGTGTGGAGTCGATGGCCAGGATATCCGCCAGCTCCTCGCGCGCCGCCGCCGCAACCTGACGCTGAGCCTCCGTCCCCTGCTCGGCGCGGGCGGCCAGCTCCTCCAGTGTCGCGATAGTGCGCAGGTCGTCCACGCCTTCGCGGATCGCCTCCCAGTCCATGGTCGGAATGAGACCGTCCTCCCCCGGATACACGGCGCACCAGTCTCGCGCGGTGCCGTCGAAGTCGTTGAATGGGTCGCCGTTGTAGGCCTGATAGTGCCAGTAGTACATGGCCTCGGCGGGGCGGCGGTAGAAGCCGAAGCCCGAGGTATTGCGGGCCTTGCGGCAGTCGTTGAGGTACGCCGAGCCATAGCGCATGTACCGCTTGCCGCGAGCCAGGAGGCGCTGCTCCTCATCGGCGCTGTACTCTACGTTTCCGCACCAGATGTCGAAGGTGTCGCCCCACTTCTCGCCCGAAGCGTAGTTGTTCACCGTGATGTAGCTCACCGCGCCGGGCACCTTGCCGATCAACCCGCACAGGTGATTGGCCTCCTGCCCGCGCTTGTCGTCATTGCCGATCTCGTCCACCGGGTAGAACAGGAGTTGGAGTGTGTCCTCCCTGGCGGAGACCTCCTGTATCTGCCGCACGGTCTCGACGAACATGGCATCGAAATCGCCTTCGGGGACGGCGCGTTTCACCATGCCCTGCAGGCCTGGGTAGTACGGTATCGGGCCGCGGATTCCTAGCCTCTTGAGCATCTGCAGGAAGCTCTGCAGCTCCGAGCCGTCGACTGCCGGCTTCCCGTCCACGTTGTTGATGGTGGGCTTGCGGCTGAGAGTCACTGCGCCCATGCCGTGGGCGAGCATGTCCCTGACCTGCGCCTCCGCCAGTTCCGGTGAGAGGTCTTCGTCACGCCAGTACATGCCCACCACGCGGGGTGACTCTGCCAGTCTGAAGGGCAGCACGCGCAGGGACAGCTCCCCTTCCCAGACCTTGCCCTCGCCGGCCGTGACGCGCAGCGGCGCCCGGTACTCGCCCGGCGTTGCGTCTTCGGGCACGTGAAGGGTAAGCCAGAACTCCTGCGTGGTCTCGGCGGGCACTTCCAGAGCCTCGAACAGCTCCAGCAATTCGGGCAGGACGCGGTACTCGGTACCCCAGGAGGAGCCGATGCGCTGCGGCCAGCAGGTGACCTTGCGCACCTCCACCCGGTCGGCCCCGATACGGTGGCTATCGCTCACCAGGTCGCCCACCTGCACTCGTACGCCCGACAGCGCCTGCAGGGCCCGGATGGCCACGGCGACGGGCTCGTACTCCCCGGGGGTGGCAAAGGCCCGGCAGGGGCGTTTCAAGTCCTCAGCGGCGGGGACCGAGTTGGGGTAGATCAGCTCCATCCAGTTGGGGGTCCAGGCGATGAACCCGCGGGCGAGGTCTGCCGTCGTGGGCTCGGTCATCTGTCTCGTCTCGACGTAGGGCACCTCCCTGAACCGGCGCGAGAAGGCCTCCTCTCGCTCGCGGACGACCGCCGCGCGGATCAGGTCGATCTTCCGCCGGGCGAAGGCCTTCTCCTGATCCGTGTTGACCGGGAGCACCGCCAGTCCATTAATGACGAAGCCCCTACTCGCCGGGTCGGGGGCCTCGGCGTCCAGGTCCAGGTCCAGCCGGCCGTCGGTGACATTCACCTCGAACTCCGCGTCCGTGGCCAGAGCGGCGGGGAGCACGATGTCAGCGGCCACCACGGCGCCCTCGGCCTCCACCCAGTACGCCTGCTTCCCGGCGCGGCCGTACTCCGGATCGCCGTGCATGGTGAGCACGCGGTAGGTCCCGTTGGGCACGTCGACGGCGAAGGTCTGGCGCACCTGGGTGTGGTAGTACTCGCTGGTCATCAGAAGATCGCGGTACAGCGCGTCGATCGAGGCGCCGCCGCGGTCGCGCTCGCCCAGGCCGGGGATCTGTGCACTTGCGGGCCCGAAGTTGCTCTCCGTCTCCGGCTCTCCGCCCTCGTAG
>CAYRFY010000533.1:0-5886 GCA_964423635.1 uncultured Armatimonadia bacterium
GCGTCGGGGACGGTCGAAGTACTGCCGTTCTCCCCCCTCCTCCCGTCTCCGCCGGTCCCGCCCTGCGGGACGGAGTACAAGCGGCTCGAAGAGACGCCGAGAGGCGGGGCCGGGGGGGTGAGGTGACGTGAATCGGCGCCTGCCCGGAACCTGCATAATCTGAGTCCATGGCCTGAGGGCGCCCCCGCCTGTGCCGCCTCAGCCGATCAAGAGGCCCTCGAGCCGCACCTGCCAACCCTCTTCGGTGCGGTTGAGGTAGTTCAACAGCCCGCTGTGGCGCCACTGGAGCATGCACATGCGGGGCTGGAACCAGTAGCGCCCCCCGATTCGCAGTTCCTCCTGTGAGTGGGTGACGAGACCCTCGTAGCCCTCGGCCGAGTAGTAGCCGATATCCTTGTAGCCCTGCTCGCGGGGGGTAAGCGGCCCGGTGACGCACCAGTTCATCACCCCGGTGCGCCGGTCCACGTCCATCACGATGCCACAGTGGGTGATCGGGCAGCCGCAGGACATGCCCAGCGGCCGGCCGATGAGACTGTCGCCGGGCTGCAGGTCCAGCTCCCGGGTCAGCATAGGGTTGTGTGGCAGGATGATCTCCCGCGGCCCGGGCTCCTCGGGAAAGTGCTCCAGGTAGAAATGGAACTCGCGGCCGAGACTGTCACGCCAGGTCGCCTCGGCCGGGTCCGCCGCGCCTCCGCACAGGGTGCAGGTCTCACACGCCGCGCCGGGGGCCAAGAGACCCTCATGTGGGGTCGCGGCCGAATGCATGTTCGGGGACAGATGAATGCAGCGGGACAACAGCTCGGGTCGCGTCTGCAATCGCGCGGCGAACTCCTCGCAGGTGCGGAAGCCGCAGGCTCCGCAGTCGAGGCCCGGCAGATCGGATACGCCTGGTAACTTGGATTGTATCGTCATCATGCACTCCTGTCGTTGCGGCTCTGCAGATTGGGCCGCCAAACTGATTCGCCGAACGTCTGGTGGTTCAGGACAAGACCGGGCTGGGGTCAGAGGATACCTGCCCCCGCGCGGCTACTCGCCGCGGTAGAAGATCTGCTGCTCCAGAGGCCTGACGACCCCAAAGTGCGACTGCCAACCGATCTCCCTCTTCCCCACGCAGATCGTGCACGTTCCCACCGGTGGGTTGCCCCTGAGCATCAGCCGCTCGGGCTCGCCATTGCCGTTGAAACAGACCTCGGGAGCCTGGAGGACCTGTTCCCACAGCGGGTCGATACCGATGCCGTGCAGGGCATTGACCTCCCGGATGCGCACCGAGGGCGCCGCGTCCTGGATCCCGGCGCGGAAAACCTCGCGCTCGGCCTGCGACACCCTATCGATCTTCGTCACCACCGCCACGTCGGACAGCGACAGCATCGGCCCCACCTTGTACGGCAGATTCATCCCGCTGGTGGCCTCGAGAACCACCAGGCCCAGGCCACGGTCTACGTACGGCGAGCAACGCAGGCACAGGCCGGCGGTCTCCACCAGCAAAGCGTCGCAGCTTTCCCTGTGTGCCCACCTGAGCGCATCGCCCAGCACCATGACGTTGCAGTGGTCCGGGCACAGCTCGCCGGAATAGGTCTTGCGGGCCGGGATGCCGAACTCCTCGGCGAACTGCACGTCCTCCTCGGCGAACTGCACGTCGATCTTCAGGAACGCCGGCCGCAGGCCCCCGCCCAGCAGCCTCCTTGTCACGTGGCGAAGCACCGATGTCTTCCCCGTCGTCGCGGGGCCGGCGCAGATGACCAGCTTCATGCGATCCCCTCCAGCTCGGCGGAGCTGACCCGCAGCCCCTGCCGGATGTGCTCCCTGAGGCGCCCGAGCATGTCGTCGATGCGTCCCACCGCGTGGCACAGGCGGCGCTCCTGCTCGTCGGTGTGCAAGAGGCCCGTCATCGCTCCGCCCTGCATCACGATGCGGAAATCCGACAGCAGCGCGATGCGCGGGTCGTGGGTGACGAAAACGAAGATCTTCCTGTGCTCCCGAAGAAGCTCCAGCGCCCGGGTGCGGTGGATTCCGGCGTTCTCCACCTCGTCCAGCAGGACGATGGGTGTGTCGCAGATCACCGTGGCGTCGGCGATCAAAAGGGCCCGGGTCTGGCCACCCGATAGCTCCGTCATCCGGCTACCGGTCGTGATGGGCTCGCCCGTCAGTTGGTTGGCAAACTCCAGGGTGCGCTCCACCGTGCGCCGCCCGTCGTCGGCGGCGTCGCGGCGGACGCGGGCGTGGGTGTGGAGGAAATCCCACACGGCCATGTCCGACAGGAAGGTGGTGTGCTGGGTGATCAGCGCGATCGGGTGGCGACAGGGGTCGTCGCGGTACTCAGGTGGGGGCACCTCCCCATTGATGAGCACCCGCCGCCCGGTGGGCGTATTGCCGTTGGCGAACAGCTCGATGTCATTGATGAGCGTGGTCTTGCCCGAGCCGGTCGGGCCGACGATGCTCACCACATCGCCCATCTTCAGATCAACCCGCCGCACCGGCTCGGCGGCGGCGTCCCTGCCCCCTCCGCCCAGAATGGAGATGGAACGAACCACAATAGTCTCCTTTTCCCATAGGTTTAATCGGCTAAACAGCACGACAAAGCACCTCTTCGCACCTCTCAACACACATCGGCGACGGTGGTGTTCTCGAGCTTTTCGGACACCCAGTCCCGCACCTCCGTCAAGACCCGCACCAGGCCCGCCTCGCGCTCGATGGGGGTGGTTTCGTAGAAGTACCGGCTCACCGACTCGGTGGGGGCCAAAGCGCCGTCGAACAGACGGATGACCTCGGCCAGGGAGATCTCGTCCGGAGACTTGGCCAGGCTGTAGCCGCCGCGCTGGCCCTTCTGGCTTCGCACAAAGCGGGCCCGTTTGAGGGCGAGCATGATCTGCTCCAGGAACTTCGGCGGGATTTCCTGGGCCGCCGCGATCGTCTCGACGCTGACGAAGCCCTCTCCCCGCCGGCGGGCCAGGTAGACCAGCGCCAGCAATCCGTACTCGCTACGAGTGGTGAGTTTCATCGCGATCAGCCCCTTAGGCGACTAACGAGATAGGGATTATCGTGATAGAAGGCCCCGCTGTCAAGGGGCAGACAGCAAGGCCGCGGACACCAAGACGCTACCGCCGCTGCGCACCACCGCGGGCATCGCTCCGGTTGACCCCGGCTGCGTCCATCTGGCCGCCGTGGATCGGTGCAATGCCCCGACCAAGAGGAGGGCGCCCCCCGTCCGGCGAAGTCCTCCACCCATGAAGAGCTCCGCCTCCTACCCGATCGTCGACGCCAACTGCCTGTTCGGGTCCTGGCCTCGTTCCGAGCTGGACGCCTCCATTGAGGCGGTCACCGCGGCCCGAGCCGGGGCCGGCATTGAGGGTGCCGTCCTGGGATCACTGCGTGCCGCGACGTATGATACGACCGTGGGCAACGCCGAGGCTCTGGCGGCCTGTACCCGGAGCCCCGGTCTGCACGCCGCCGGCGCCGTGAACCTGCGCCGTTCGCTGGATCCCGGGCGGGAGGTGGCCAAGCTGCGGCGCGAGGGCTTTGCCCTCCTGCGAGTCTGGCGGGAGTACGAGGGCTGGCCCATGGACTACGCACCCTTCGAGGACGTCCTGGGGGCGGCGGCAGCCAATGCGCTGCCCGTGATGGTCGCCGCGCTGCAGCTTGGCGATCTCACGGTGTTGTCGCGGCTGGTGGAGCGGACCGGGTGCCGCGCGATCGTGACCGGTGTCAACACCTCCCATACCCCCCTGGTGGCGGAGGCCGTGGCGGTAGGCCGCCGCTGCCCGCATCTGCTCTTTGAGACCTCGCGGCTGGAGGGTGTGGACACCGTGGATTTGATGGCGGCGGAGCTGGGTGCCGACCGGCTGGTGTTCGGCACCGGCTTGCCCTTCCAGTACGCGGCCAGTGCCCTGGCGTTGGTGGAGGACAGCTCGCTGTCGCCCGGTGAGCGGGAGCGGGTGCTGTGCCGCAACGTACTGGAACTGCTGGGGAGCGAAGATAGCTGAGGCCTGCGGCCCGGCGCGCCCCAACTTGCCCGACAGACAGAGATGATCTGGATGCCCGGCCCAAAAGCCGGGTTTGCCGTGGAAGTGTCATCCTGAGCGTCAATCTCCCGCAGCGAGATAGCGAAGGATCTCATTGAATGCCAGGAGATTCTTCGAGCTGCTCCCTGCGGGAGCGGACGCTCTCAGAATGACATTACCATGCGAATGTGGAATACTCAGCCGCGCTTCCAGGAGCGCAATCTTCTGTTGACTGAGGTGTCGCATGAAAGCCTATGTCGCGGTACTGCTGATTCTGCTGTGCGTATCGGCGCCCTTTGCCGCCGAGCAGCTCGCTTTGGACACTCTGGACGGCTGGCAGGCCGAGGCGGGCGACTGGCGCGTGGAGGACGGTGCCTTCCTCCACCCCGACGCCATCGCCGGCCGCTCGGCCATCTGGCTGCCGGACCACGCCTACTCCGATGTGGACATCAGCTTCGACTACTACATCCACCCGGTGGGTGAGGGCGTGCGCGCGCCCGGCATCATCTACCGGGCGACGGATCAGTATACGTACTACTACATCCACTTCGACCTCGCAAATAGCCAGGTGGTCTGGGTGCGCTCGGCTCCCGGCAATGAGTGGACCGAGGCCCGGCGCCACCGCCCCATCGAGATGAAAGCCGAGCAGTGGCAGACGGTGCGCGTCAAGTGCCAGGGCGACACGCATGAGGTCTACCTGGACGGCAAGCTCCTGTTCACCGAGACCGATGATACGCTGAAGCAGGGCGCCATCGGCCTTCGGGCCGGGCAGGGCAAGATCTCCTTCCGCAACCTGTCTCTGGACGGCACCCGGGTGGAGATGGACCCGCCGTTCAAGCTTGTGGCCCCCAAGTACGTCACCGTCTGCTCCGACGCGGGCACCGGCGCCTACGAAGCTTTCCCGGATGTCTGCCGCGCCAAGACCGGCGATCTGCTGTGTGTCTTCTACGCCGGCTACGGCCATGTGAGTGTGCCCAACGAGGCCCTGCCCAATGGTGCCCGTATCAGCATGTGCCGCTCCACGGACGACGGGGCCACGTGGTCTGAGGCCCAGGTTGTGGTGGATAGCCCCATCGACGACCGCGACGCCTCCATTACCAAGCTTTCCAATGGCGATTTGCTCTGCGTCTACATGAGCTACGACCCGCAGCGTACCCCGGGGACGCATCAGGTCTTCACCGTGCGCTCCACAGACGACGGCCACACCTGGTCGGAGCCCAAACGGGTGAGCACGCCTTTCACCGGGAATGAGGCGGTCTCCGAGCCGGCGCGAGAGATGCCCGACGGCCGCCTCTTGCTCCCGGTCTACGGCGTCGATCTTCCGGGCGGCCGCCACTACTACTCCGCGGTCCTGCAGTCCACGGACATGGGTGAGAATTGGGAGACTTTGGCCACCATCCGCTCCGACGAGTACGAGCTGTCCGAGCCGTCCATGGTCAGGCTCCCGGACGGCAAGCTGCTCATGCTCATACGGCCTGTGATGACGTGGTGTGAATCCACCGATGACGGCAAGACCTGGACGGAGCCTCAGCCGCTGGGGATCAACGGGCATGCGCCCTACCTGCTGCTGACGCAGGAGAACATCCTGCTCTGCGGCATCCGGCACCCTCCGACCACCAGCACCAGCGTCATCTCCAGCACGGACTTCGGCAAGACCTGGAGCGAGCCTGTCCTGCTGGACAAGGTGATCGGCGCCTATCCCAGTCTGCTGCAGCTCCCCGACGGCCGCGTGCTGGTGGTGTACTACGTCGAGGGCGGCGGCTCGGACATCCGTGCCATGTTCCTCAAGGCCACTGCGGACGGGATCGAGATCCTGGACCCGCCGACAACGGACTAGAGGTCCGGCCGAAAAGTCCGGCCGGCCCGGTTTCTGTCATTCTGGAGCGTC
>CAYRFY010000534.1:0-5876 GCA_964423635.1 uncultured Armatimonadia bacterium
CCTGCCCTCTGCTGCTCTTGTGCCTCGTTCTCACCGGCTGCACCGCCGTCTGCGCCGTTCCTCTGGACGCGTTGGTCTCCCCGACTACTCAGGTCGCGCTCTCCCGCCAGGGCAAACAGGTGGGTGCCATCTCCTGCGGCCTGTTCGAGACCGGCTGGCGCGGGGCCGGCCTGGGTGGACCTGTGTCGGGTGAGGAGCCCTCCGCCGAGCTGCAACTGGGGAAGATCAAGGCCCCCAGCGGCGCCGAGGTGCGCTGCGAGCTGCGGCCCGAGATCGGTGAGGATTCACTCACCCTCAACTACCGTCTGATCCCCCAGGCGGACATGGAGCCGAGCAGGGGGCCGTGCACCTGCGCTCGGCTCCTACCACGGACCTGGCCCTCACTCTGGCCGACGGCTCCGCGCTGGGTCTGCGATTCTCTGAACCCACTCCGGTGCTGCTGCAGGACAATCGCCAGTGGGGGCCGTCGTTCTCGGTGCGCATGGGCCCGCAGATGGCGGACGGCACAGTGTGGCCTGCGCAAAAGGCCCTCGAGGTGTCCTTCACCCTCACCGCGACCGATGGCGTGAAGACGGAAATCGACGGTCCGGTGACGATCGCCGCCGGTGAGGACTGGGTTCCGCTTTCCGTGGAGCTGGATATCGAGCCGGGCTCGGCCGTGGACTTCTCCGGCTTTGGGCAGCTCGACGCTCCGGCGGGCAAGCACGGGAACCTCATCGCCCGCGAGGACGGCCATTTGGCCTTCTCCGGCCGTCCCGAGCAACCGTTACGCTTCTACGGCGTCAACTTCTGCTTCACCGCCCACTACATCACCCACGAGCAGGCGGATCGCCTGGCCGAACGCCTGGTACGCGTCGGGTACAACACCGTGCGCTTCCACCATTTCGACAACCCCCTGGTGCTGCGAGAGGGCGGCATCTCCACGGCCCTCAACCCCGAGGCGCTGGACCAGCTTGACTATCTGTTCTCGGCCCTCAAGAAGCGCGGTGTCTACGTGACCATCGACCTTTACATCTCCCGCCAGGTGTTCGCCTCGGAAGTGTTTCCCGGCGCCGAGGGCAATCTGGCGATGGATGAGTTCAAGATGCTGGTGCCGGTAAATGAGGCGGCCTTTGCCAACTGGCAGGCCTTCTCCCGCAACCTCCTGACCCACGAGAACCCGTACACCGGGATGCGCTGGGCCGACGATCCGGCTCTGGGCTGGATCAGCATGATCAATGAGGGCAACCCGGGGAACTTCATCGGCCGGGTGAGTGACCGCGCCCGGGGCGAGTGGATGCGGGCCTGGAACTCGTGGCTCGGGGAGAAGTACGGCGAGGCCGCGGCTCTGGCGGAGGCCTGGGGAGTGGAGCCCGGTGGCGACCCCAGGGCCGGCACCGTGCCGCTGCAGGCCGCGGATGCCACAAGTCCCGCCCGTACCCACGATCTCACGCTCTTCCTGGCCGAGACCGAGCGGGCGATGATGCAGCGCATGCACACCTTCCTGCGTGAGGAGGTCGGCACGAAGGCGCTGCTGACCAACATGAACGGCTGGAGCAACCCGATCCAAACTCAGCTCGCCAGGCAGGTCTATGACTATGTGGACGACCACTTCTATGTGGACCATCCGCAGTTCCTGGAGCAAAGCTGGCGGCTACCGTCGCGGTGCCCTAATACCAGTCCCGTGGCCGCCGGAGCGCCGGGCGGGCGGCACTGCGCCTTTACCAGACTGCTGGACAAGCCCTTCACCATCAGCGAGTACAACTACTCCGGCCCGGGACGATTTCGCGGTGTGGGCGGGATCATCACCGGCTGCATGGCCGCCCTGCAGGACTGGTCGGTGGTCTGGCGCTTCGCCTACAGCCACAGCCGAGACAACCTCTTCGAGCCCCGGGGCGCCGGGTACTTCGATCTGGTCACCGATCCGCTGAACCAGGTGGCCGAGCGCGCCGGGCTGTGCCTGTTTCTCCGCGGAGACATGCGGGCGGCTCCTCACAGCATCGGCATCGCGGCGCCCGCCGCACAGCTCGAGGAAGACGTCGCCTTGACCGCCTCGGTCTCGCCGCCGTGGAACGCGCTGGCACTGGTGACGAGGGTCGGCACCTATGTGGGTGAGAGGGCCCCGGCGGACATCGGCCTCACCACCTTGCCGGACGCCGGGGGCACGCTGGACGTCGGCCCTTACAGCACCGAGGCCGGGCCGGCGCTGGTGACCGAGATGCGCAGCCGCGGCTGGCTGGCGGAGGACAACCGCACCGACCTTCGGGCCAGGGTGCTGCAAAGTGAGACCGGCCAGCTCACGGTGGACGCGCCCGAGGATGTTTTGACCCTGGACACTCCCGCCACCGCGGGCGGCTATGCCCCGGCGGGCAAGAGCATCAAAGCGGCCGCCGCGAGCATCGACATCCTGGACACCGACGCCACCGTGTGGGTCTCCAGCCTGGATGAGGCCCCCATCGCCTCCGCCGGCCGGCTCCTGATCGCACACCTCACCGATCTGCAGAACACCGGGGCGAAGTTCGGCGAGCGCGCCCGTCAGACCCTCCTGGCCTGGGGCGGCACACCTCATCTCGTCAGGGCGGGAAGGGCCACGGTGCGCGTCAGCCGCGAGACCCGCGGGGATGCGAAGGTCTACGCCATCGCCACCAGCGGACGGCGGCTGGGGGAGGTGCAGGCAAGCTGGGACGGTGATGTGTTGGTGGTCCCCCTGGATGTGCGTGGCGAGGAGGGCGCGCGGGTGATGTACGAGGTGAGCTTCGAACAGTAACGTATCCCCGGGGCGGCCGGCCCGAGACTCTTCCGGTGCCCCCCGTTGAGGCAGCATTCGCGGTGCCGCTTCGTTTCACCACGCCCTTCCGGGAGATTGGCCATGCGCCACCTGCTCACCGTCTGCATTGCTCTTTGCATCGCCGGACCCGCCCCGGCCGTCACGCGCTACTACGTGTCGCCCGATGGCGACGACACGCACGCGGGCACCCAAGCGGCGCCCTGGAAGACTATCGCCCACGCCCGTGACGCCATTGCGCCACTCATCGCCCGGGGCCTCACCGACGACCTCGAGGTCGTCCTGCAGGCGGGGACCTACGAGCTGTCTGACCCCCTTGCCTTCGGCGCTGAAGACGGCGGCACTGTCGAGCACTCCGTGCGCTACGTAGCCGCCGCCGAAGCGGCGGTCACCCTCAGCGGCGGCAGAGCCATTACCGGCTGGACCGAGCGGGAGGATGGCCTGTGGGAGGCGCTTGTCCCCGGCGTTGCCGGAGGGGAATGGTACCCGGAGCATCTGGTGGTTGACGGCCGCGCCGCCACCCGCGCCCGCACGCCCAACGCCTCGGACGAGGCGCCCACCCTGCAGATCGCGGGGCAGGAGCTGGACGTTGAGGCCCGTCGGCTGCACCTGACCTTGCCCGGGCGGATCGTGCAGGACCTGAGCAACCCCACCGACATTGAGATGGTCGCCCAGGGGAACTGGGCGATCAACCGCATGCGGGTGCAGGCCCTCAATCCCGCCGCCGGCACCGCAAGCTTCCTGCTCCCCGCTCCCGACCCGGCGAAACTCGCCTGGAACTGGCCGGGGCCCGGACGCTGGTTCTACCTGGAGAATGCCCGAGAGTTTCTGGATGAGCCGGGCGAATGGTACCTGGACCGCGCCACCGGCGTCCTCACCTACTATCCCCTGCCGGGACAGGACATGAGCACGGCCGCGGCCGTGGCTCCGCGCAGCGTCCACCTCCTGCAGGTGCAGGGGACCGCCGAGCGGCCCGTACGGAACCTGCATTTCCAGGGCATCGGCTTCGAGCATTCGGCCTGGCCGCTGCCGGAGGGCAACTACCACGGCATCCAGGCCTGCCACCATGCCACCGGGGGCGAGGTCAACTGGGCGGTGGTGCCCTGTGCGCTGACCTTCGAATGCGCGGAGGGCTGTTCTGTCACCGGCGGCGCCATTGCCCACTGTGAGGCGGGCGGGATCGAGCTTGCCCGCCGCTGCACGGACTGCGCGATCGAGGGCAATGAGATCACCGACATCGGCGGCAATGGCGTGATGATCGGCGGGCCCAATGACGATGCCGAGGCCCCGCAGCGCAATCGCGTCGGCAACAACCGGGTCCACAATTGCGGGGCCCGGTTCTTCGGAGCCATCGGTATCTGGAACGGCTTCGCCGCCGGGACCCAGATCACCCACAATCGCGTGTTCGATCTCCCCTACTCTGGCATCTCCGTCGGCTGGGTGTGGGCGGCGCAGGCCTCGGCCTGCAGGGAGAACCTCATCGCCGACAACCACATCCACCACTGCATGGGCAAGCTGTGCGACGGTGGGGGCATCTACACCCTGGGCCTGCAGCCCGGAACCGTCATTGCCCGCAATCTGATTCACGACATCTACAGAAGCTCCCACGCCCAGGGCGCGCCGAACAACGGGATGTTCATCGATGAGGGCTCCACGGGCTTCTTGTTCGAGGGCAATGTGGTGTACGCCGCCCCGGGCGGGGCGGTGCGGCACAACCAGAACACCGCCGAGGGCCATACCTGGACGGACAACCACTTCGACCTGGTGCTCTGGGCCGAGGGACTCATCGGCGGCGCTCTCTCCTGCCCGGCGGCGAGCGTGGAGGTCCCCCACTCCGACGCTTTGGAGCCACAAGCGCTCACGCTGGAGGCCTGGGTGAAGCTGGACCACTACGCGCAGGACGGGGACGCGCGGCGGTGGATAGTGAACAAGAACGATGACGAGTGGATCGACGGCCACTATGCGCTCAATACCCAGGCAGACCGGGTGGGAGCGTACCTGAACATCGGCGGCGGGCAGGACAACTCGCTCGAGACATGGAGCGAGGAGGGTGTCCTGACGCTGGACCGGTGGCACCACCTGGCCATGACCTACGACGGTGAGACCCTCCGGGTCTATGCCGACGGCCGCCAGGTGGCCGAGGAGCAGATCGGCAGGCCAAGGACTCTCGGTACCGGTCCGCTGGCCATCGGCAGGCGACAGGATCAGTACAACAGCTTCGAGGGTCTCATCGACGAGCTCCGTGTCTACGACCGTGCGCTCACCCCCGAACAGCTCAAAGCCCACTACGAGCTGGGTGTCCGGGAGCCCCCGGAGCCGCTGGACCCACAGGAGGGAGTCGTCGGCTACTGGGGATTCGACGACGACACGGAGGCGCGGGCGATCGTGGAGGCGATACGGAAGACCGCGGGTCCGGAGGGCCCGTGGAGGGAGAGGTCTAAGGAGGGGTAGGGGAGCGGGATACCGGCACGTGCAGTGGCCAGCGACTGGAGGTCTGGCATGGACACCGGGGCCATTGAGTATCGCGAGCTCCTCGGCATCGACGATCCGCTACTGCCCGAATGGCTCACCCTCTACGAGACCGCCTTCCCCGCCACTGAGCGGGTGCTGTGCGCCTCCTTCTTGCGCCTCCTGCAGGCCAAGGCCTTGGGCGAGCGCCGGCACGAGCATCTGCTGGCCGCCCGGTTTGAGGGGCGGTTCGCGGCCCTCGGCAACTACGTGAGCAGACCCGGGGCGCGCGGCGCCTATCTGGTCTATCTGGCCACAGTCCCGGAGCTGAGGGGCAAAGGCATGGGGGCGGAGATGTACGCCGAGATCGTGCGCCGCGTGAGGGCGCAGGACCCCCAGAGCAAGGGGATCGTCATCGAGGTGGAGAGCCCCGACGAGCCCTCCACCGAGGACCCGGAGATGGCGCGGCGGAGGATCGGCTTCTACAGGCGGCAGGGAGCAAGGGTGCTTGGCGGCGTGGAGTATTGGCAGGGCGTGACGGGGCAACGCGCCATCCGGATGTGCGTGATGGTCCACCCGTTCGTGGAGATGTCGCCGAGGCAGGGGCTCACCTTCGCCCGGGCGGTACTGGGGGGAGTGCGCCGGCCCGGGCCGTTGGCGTGGG
>CAYRFY010000535.1:0-1497 GCA_964423635.1 uncultured Armatimonadia bacterium
GCTCCGCTTCGGCCCCTGTCTGATCGAGGTCATGGGGGCCGACGAGCGGGCCGTGCAGCGCATCGTCGGCACCGACGTAACCTGCACCAAGCAGCGGGAAGAGACGGAAGAGCCCGACTTGGCCGCCCCGGCCGGAGACGGCAGGATCGAGGTGGCCGGCATCGGCCCCGTGGATCTGTTCTCCCCCGGCGGCCCGGCGCCCGTGGCCTCACAGGCGGCTCCCATCGCCGGAGCGCCCGCCGCCCCCGGCGAGGAGCCGGGCGACGAGGCTTCGGAAGACACCGGCCCCCTCCCGGATCTCGATGCCGAGATGCTGGCTGCCCTCGACGAGGAGGAGGCCGCAGAGCCCGCCGACGAGGAGCTGTCGGGCGAGGAGTGGCTGACGGGCGAAGTAGCCGAGAACGATCCGGGCAACGAGGAGGAGGCCGCGGCCCAGGAGACCACAGAATCCGAGCCCACCGGTGATGTGGGCGACTTCCCCGGCGATGTGGGCGACTTCGAGCACCCGGACGGCGACACTCCCACCGGCGAGGAGCCTCAGGAGGACCCCGAGGGCGCCATGACGCCCCCTGCCGCGGCCCCCGCGCCCCCCACTACGGCCGGCACCGTCGCCGTCCAGCAGCGCCAGACCGACTGGTACTGCACCAACCGGCCCAATATCAGCGTGAAGTTCCAACTCCCCGACTGGCTCAAGCGACTGAACCTGCCCAAGCCCGGAACCGCCGAGTACGATGCCATGGTCGCCAAGCTCCTGCAGCGCATGAAGCAGCAGGGCATGGATACCGCGCCCTTCGAGAGGTTCCAGGAGGCCCTGCGCCGCAAGGCCAAAGGCCTGCAGGCCCCCGACGAGCTCCCGGGCTTTTTGGAGTCTCTGGGCCTGGCCTCCGCCAAGCCCCAAAACCCCGCCGAGCTGCAGGCATGGCGAGAGAAGATGCTGGCCGGGGTGGACGCCTGGTGGCTTCGTCTCCTGGCCTCCGGCGATCCGGGGCTCATTGCCGCCGGCCTCAAAGCCCGCGGCCAGGCGATGGGGAAGTTTGACGAGGCGCTTCAAGACTCGGCCGAAGCGGTGATGATCGAGATCCAGGGCAACCAGAAGATCGTGGAGGATGTCCTGAGCTCCGTGCCCCACACGAACTTCGCCATGTTCATCGCCACCTGGAACGAGACCGAGAGCCTCTCGGGCGAGCAGATCACCAAAGTCGGCCGCTTCATCAACGGTGCCTTCGCCCTGACCTGGGGCGTGGGCAAGCTATTCCAGAACCCCGCCGTGCGCCGGGGACTGGCGGCGGTCGGCAATAAGGCCGCCTGGATGGGGGAGGCGGGTGTGGCCCGGTTGGCGCAGAAGCTCAACCTGCCGCCGGGGAAGCTGAAGTCCGCCCTGGGGTATGTGCAGCAGGGGCTGGAAAAGACCAGGGCCAGGCTCAACGGAGGCCTGCAGGGCAAGCTCTCCACCGCGGGCAAGAACTTCGCCAACTCGCCGGCCGGCAAGGCCGCCGC
>CAYRFY010000535.1:1507-5865 GCA_964423635.1 uncultured Armatimonadia bacterium
ACATCTCCTGCCATCAACATGCCGGCCAGCCGGTCGACCAGAACAGCGGGGATCAGCGACTCTGCAGAGTTAGCCGCAGTGGAGAAACGCCCATCCCTGCCGTGCCCCGGCGTTCTGCCGGCCGTCTGACCCTCTGCGAAGGCCCGCGCCGTCCAGCCGGCGGTCGCACTGGGGAGCACCTCCATCCGCACCCGCTGCTCGCCGGCCGGCAAGGCCGCCGCTCAGCAGCTCAAACGCGACGCCCAGAAGGCCGAGCGTCTCCTCACCCGCATCGCCCAGGCTCAGGCCGGCGGCGACAAGAAGCTCTACCGCCAGTTGATCGTTGAGCTGCAGACCAACAAGACCGCCCAGGCCCTGCTCAATGGGCCCAAGTATTCCGCCAACTTCCGCGCCGCCCTGGACAAGACCCACCGCGCCTACGGCAGACTCACCGACCGCGGCGTGAGCCGGCAGGTCCTGGCCGCCGCCCAGCGCGGCGAGGGAGAGGCCGGCAAGGCGCTTCAGGCCGTCCTGCGCAAGAACCCGGCCCTCAAGGCCGGCGACGTCACCCTGCGCGCCCGCACCGTCACCGGCGTCAAGGCCGGCGTCTACGGCCGGGACAGGGATGTGGTCTACCAGTGGGTCACCAGGGACGGCAAGGTCCTGGGAGACGTGCATCATAAGGTCACCGGACCGGTCTACAATAGCGAGCTGCAGCGCATCACCGGCAAGACCGCCGAGCAGCTCGATCACGTGGTCACCAGCCGCTGGCACCCCGAGGCCTATAATGCAGGCCGCTTCAAGGACCCGCGCAATGGCCAGAAGGTCTTGGAGGAGATCATCCAGGGCAAGCGCGCCGGCCACCTTGCCCGCCCCGAGGACATCCGCGACACCGTCATCCACAAGGGCCGCAAAGCCTTCGAGGAAGCCGCCAAGCTCAGCGGCGCCGAGGCCAACCGGGCTACCGCCGACGGCATGCGCCAGGCCCTCAAGGACTACGAGCGCCACGTGGCCGGCTACCTCAAGAACCGGGGCCTCAACCCCAACACCGCTCTCCCACCGCGGCTCAAGCAGGGCCTCGATGTGTTCCAGAAGGTCCAGCAGGGCCTCCAGGACGGCTCGTGCACCGTGGAGCAGGCCAAAGCGATGCTGAACGCTTTGGGCAGAGCCGGCAAGTCGGGTGCTCCCGTGACTCCCGGCACCATCGTGGACGATCTGGGCCACTACATCGAGTTCATCAACAAGTGGGGGCTGAAGGCGGCAGCGTGAACGGCGGTGGTGACGGCGGGAACGGCGGGAACGGCGGGGGGGGCGTTGTCGTATGGAGAGGCCGGATGACGGCCGGTTCGTCATCCGGCCCGGTCGTTGCCGTCGGCCCGTCGCTAGCGGTCCGGCCTAAAAGTCGTTCACAGCCGTCCCGCAAGGCGGGATCGGGCTTTCCACTCAGATCATGCAGGTTCCGGGCAGGCGCCGATTCACGTCACCTCACCCCCCCAGCCCCCCTCTCCCTTACTCCGCCAAACGGCCGGCGGAGACGGGAGGAGGGGGGAGAACGGCAGTACTTCGACCGTTCCGGACGTGGGAATGGCGAACTGTGGCTCCAGTGCGTTCATGCATAATGTGAGTTTCCAGCCCGACTCGGCGGGTCCGTGACCCGCCGAAAGAGGTTTTCGGCCGCGCTTCTAGGGGAGAGGCTGAGAGCGGCGGCGGCTCGCGAGCGTACGTCCTCGCACCGTAAGCCGTTCGCAGCCGTTCTCCGCGCTCTCTGTGTCTCTGTGTTCCGCCCTCCCCGGCACTCTCCGCTACGGCCTGGCTGCTTCGGCGGGGCCGGGGAACACCAGCCTGCCACCTCGCTCCAGCTCCCATGTCTCGCCCAGCGTCCCCGCCCACTGGATGTACTGGGCATCCTCGCTGCGGTAGACCGTGACATTCAGGGGCAACTGTGCCTTGTCCGCCGGAGTGAATCCCAGCGCCGCCAGCGGGATCGACCACTCGCAGCGCCAGACCTGCTTGTCCACCGCCGCGGCGTAGCCTACTTGCCCGGCCAACGCCCCGGCTTCCTGCCCGCCGGCTCCACCTGCGGGCGTGGAAACGAAGCTGCCGTCCGTGAAGCCCCGCAGGACGTACACCACCGGCGTCCCGTCCTCCCGAGACCCCTGGACGGAGACCTCCACCCCCTCGTCCACACCCCACTGTGTTCCCGTCTTGCGGTCCTCGGGGAACATGGTCACCACGGCCACCGCGATGTACAGGTGCTCCGCGTCGGCGCAGAGCTTGGCGCTCACCGGCGCCCCGCGGGCCGAGCGCTGGTCCGGCAGTTGGTTCAGCCCGATGCCGCCGGAGGGCCACTCATCGCCATCGTGCTTGCCGTCGAGCACCGGGGGCCGGGCAAGAAGCGCGGCATTGGCGTAGACCGGTTTCTCTCGCGGTGTCCGGGCGACGGCGGGCATTGCGTCCCCAATCGCCGGGGCGACCTCGCCCGTCTGCACGATGAGATTGCCGGACCACTCGGCGATGGCGTCCGGGTCCCCCACGTTCAGCTTCCCGTTGAGCTGCAGGGTGTTCCCCACAACCCGGAAGCCCGAGCTCCGGGCGAAGGACAGGTCCATGTCGCCATCGGTGACAAACACGTTGTCCCGCACGGTGCAGCCCAGCGTCATGTGATTGTGAGTGGGTCGCGAGACGCCCAGGGAGACGTTGCGCTCCACCACGCAGTCCCTGCATTTCTCGTCCAGATAGTAGGCTGAAACCCCGTAGCCCTCGCCGATTTTCACGATATCGCGCACCACATTGCGCCGCAGGATATTGCCCCTGGCGCCGCTCACGTAGATCGCCGCCCCGTCGTGGAGCTCCTGCATGCAGCGGTACAGCAGATTCTCCTCGATGACGGTCTCAGTGCCACCGATCGCCATCCCCGAGTAGGGAGTGTCGTGGATCTCATTGCGGCGGATCACGTACTTGTCGGGCCCGCCGGCGGACAGGGCGATGGCGCTGGGGTATAGCAGGCCGATGTGGTGGATCCGATTGCCCTCGATCGTTCCGCCGGCCCCGCCGGCCCGCAGGCCGCCCGCGCCCAGATGGTGCAGATGGCAGTCACGTACCCGCAGATTCTGAGTGTTCCACTCCTTGATCCCATGCCCGGCGGTGTTGGTGATCTCAACCCCCGTAACCTCCACGTCACGGCAGGTTCCGATCTGCAGGGCGCCCCGGTAGTTGTTGGCACCGAAGCCACCGGCCTTGCACGGCGTGGTGGTTGTGGACAGAGTCAGGTTCCTCACCGCGACGCCCGGGACCCTGCTCTCCGCGGTGCCCTGGATCTGGATCAGGCTCTCGACGCAGGGAGCCACCACCAGCGCCTGCGTCATGTCCTCGTCCTCCAGCGGCCGGTAGACGATGCGCCCGGCGTCGCGGTCCAGGTACCACTGCCCCGGCTGCGTCATGCCCTCCTTGACGTTCCACACTACATAGGTCTTCACCCCGAAGGCCCCCGGTGGATGGGCGGAGGGGCTGGAGAAGGTCAGGGTCCGGGTGGCCGGGTCGTGGGCCGCCAGACCCACCATGGACTCATCCCACATGTGGTAGACGGTGACCTCGGCATTGCGCACGCTGAGCCACGGCCCCAGGTCGCCTTCCTTGTACTGCAGCGTGGTGCGCTCCTGCTCAGTGGGCTTGCGCTCCCAGCCCCCGCCGGCGGTGCTCATCCAGCGCACCGGAAACTGGGATTCGTGGGTGAGGCGGCCGGTCTGTGGATAGCGCGCCCGCGGGCAGAGGCGGTCGTTGACCACCAGGGCCCGGAAGTCCCACGTGCCCTCCTTGACCCCCGGCGCTTCCGCCACCCACAGCCCGTCCCCCTCCTTCTGCCAGCCGGTGATCCGACGTCCGCCATAGAGGATGCTCTCGCCGGCCTCGGCGCCCTCGATGCTCAACTGCGCATCCCCGGGGCCCAGCGTGACCATCGTCTCCACGTAGTGTCGCCCGGGAGAAAGCAGTATCCTCCGGGGCTCACCGGCCTGCGTGCGGCTCGCCTCCACCGCCGCCGCCAAAGTTGCCAGCGGCCCGTCGGTGCCGTCGGCATTGGGCTCCGCGAGCCCTCCGGACCAGGCGTCGTTACCGTCTGGCGAAACGTGCCAGACCGGCGTCTGCGCGCACGCACACATGATCGAGCCCCCCAGGATCAGCGTCCATCCGGCCGCCTTCAGAAGCGATATCATGGTCACCGGTCTCCTTTTGGCGAGTCACGAGTCTCGATTTGCGGGTCGCGAGACCACGGCGGGAACGGCCTTGGCGCCCGGGGCCAAACAGGGCACGGCCGAGAGAGTCCCTCACCCTCCAACCCTATCCCTCCGGTCCGTACACGGCCAGGTCATACAGCGAGTAGC
>CAYRFY010000536.1:0-4780 GCA_964423635.1 uncultured Armatimonadia bacterium
ACGGCGACGACAACGGCGGCCATCGCCCCCGTGTCTTCCCCCGCCACCTCCCGCACACCTCCAGTGAAGGAACGCGCCTTGCCCCGCAGGAACCATCCACCTGTCCGCCGTCCACACCCGCCGCTCCGGAGGTAGTCGCGTGACCCCACAGACCCGTCAGATCGACTCCCGACTCGAACCGCTCCTGGACGATTGGCTGATTGACAAGATGCAGGGCACCTGCCTGCTCCTCCACCATCCCGTGCCTCAGGAAGTGAGCCTGCACACCGATCGCCCCTGGGAGGGCAATACCTGCTGCTATGTGACCGTCTTTGCGGATGGCGGGCTGTACCGCATGTACTATCGCGGCTCAAACTACGACTGGGCCACCGACGCCCACACCCATCAGGTCGTCTGCTACGCCGAGAGCGAGGACGGCATCACCTGGCACCGGCCTGAACTGGGGCTCTGGGAGTTCGCCGGCTCCAGGGCCAACAACATCGTCTGGCGCGGCCCCGGAGAGCACAACTTCTCGCCCTTCTTGGACACCAACCCCGCCGCCGATCCGCAGGCGCGGTACAAGGCCATCGGCGGCGATGAGAAGGGTCTCGTCATCTTCGGTTCCCCGGACGCGATTCACTGGTCCCTGCTGCAAGGAGAGCCCGTCATCACCGAGGGGGCCTTCGATTCGCAAAACCTGGCCTTCTTCGATGAGCTGCGCGGCGAGTACGTGGAGTATCACCGTCACTTCCGCAACGGCGTGCGGGACATCATGGTCTGCCGCTCCCGGGATTTCTCCCACTGGGCCGAGCCCGAGTGGGTGGATTTCGGGAACGCTCCCGCTGAGGACCTGTACACCAATGCCACCGTGCCGTACTTCCGCGCCCCCCACATCTACGTGGGTTTCCCCAAGCGGTTTCTCCCGCAGCGGCACAAGGTCGCCCGGCACCAGTTCCCCGGCGTCTCCGACGGGGTGCTGATGTCCAGCCGCGACGGCCTGCATTTCCGGCGCTGGACCGAGGGCTTTCTGCGCCCCGGGCCGCAGGAGAACCGCTGGTGGGAACGCAATAACATGATCGCCTGGGGCCTGGTGACCACGAAGTCCGCCCTGCCCGGGGCCCCGGACGAGATCTCGATCTACGCCACCGAGGGCCACTACGAGGACGTGTTCCTCCGTCGCTTCACGCTCAGACAGGACGGCTTCGTCTCCCTGCATGCCGACTACTCCGGGGGCGAGATGCTCACCTTGCCCCTGCACTTCGCGGGCAATCGCCTGGTGCTCAACTACGCCACCTCCGCCGCCGGCAGCGTGCGGGTGGAGGTGCAGGACCCGGCGGGCAATGCGGTCCCGGGCTTTGAGCTGGACAAGTGCCCGGACATATTCGGCGACGAGATCGACGGCCTCGTGCGCTGGGAGGGCGCCCCCGACCTGGGTGCCCTGGCGGGCAAGCCGGTACGGCTGCGCTTCGTGCTGAGGGATGCGGACGTGTACTCCCTGCGCTTTGCGCCGGAGGAGGAGGACTGAGATGCGCGACTTCGTTGCCAGGCCTGCAACCGATCCTGCGGATCGGTTGAGTCGGGCTGATTGGCGGGCTGGAAAGCCCGCCCCACCACGGAATTGGCGGGCCGGAAAGCCCGCCCCACGAGCGGGTTGGCGGGCCGGATGGGCCCTGCTTGCCCTGACCTGCTGGGCCGGCGTGGCGGCCGCTCAACCCGCCGACCTGGTCCTGTATTGCCCCTTCGACGGCTCCGGCGGCGCGGCCATCGCCCGCGGCGGCGGAGAGAACCTCGGCGATACGGCCCCGAACTTCACCGACGGCATGCGAGGGCAGGCTCTGGTGCTGCGAAGCGATTGCCTGTACCCCACCGCCGGCAACTTCGACCCCCGCGCCGGTACCGTGGCCGCGTGGATCAGGCCCCACTGGAGCGGCGACGATCCCGCCGGGCACACCCTCTTCTGTATCTACGGGCAGCGTGAGCTGCCCCAGTCCTGGAGTGTGAACCGCTGGTCGGTGCAGTTCGGCGGCGGACTGTGCACATTCACCATCTTCTCCGAAACCGTCGGTCAGACGTTCAGCATCAGCGCACCCATCGATGCGTGGGAAGCCGGTACCTGGCACCACGTGGCCTGCACCTGGAGTGGGGTGAACTCCGGTGCGGCGGACGCCCAGATGCGTCTGTACCTGGACGGCGTCGCCGTCGCCGAGGCGGTGGACCAAGATATCCGCGTGGGGCCGATGGATGACACTCTGGCCATCGGCCGCGATCAGGACGCCTCCCCCGACTACGGCGACGCCGACGTGGATGATCTGTATATCTATGGCCGCGCCCTGCGTGGCGATGAGATCGCCGCCGGCTACGAAGCCGTCGCCGCCGGCGCTCCGTACGAGCAGGCCGCGGGCGACGCCGCAGCCGAGCCGGTCCCCGGCTGGTGGGACGTGCGATTCCCCTATCGGGCAGCGGTCGCGTTGCCGACGGACCCTCCCCTGGAGCCCGGGCAGTTCGTGCAGGCTCCCGTGCACCTTGCCGGAGATCTGGCGCAGCTCGGTGAGGGCGCCGGGCTCAATCCCCGCTCCGTGCGCGTGGTGGACGACGGCGGCCGCGTGCTGCCCTCGCGACTGGAGGACGGGCTCCTGGAGTGGCAGGCCGCGGGTGCGGACGCGCGGTACGAGGTCTACTTCCAGGTGGACCGCTATCAGATCGAGAGCCCGCTTGTGAGCCGCCGCCTCGTCGCCCCGGAGGAGGCGCCGCCGGCGCCGCCGCCGGCGCCGGACTACGCCACCGAGACCTACGGCCACCCCTGGGACTTTTCTGACGGGACCTTCTCCGGTATCGACCAGTGGGGGAACAAGCCCGAGTTCGTGCAAAACAAGCGTGTGGTGGATGGAGTGCTGCACATGGATGTGCAAGACGACCCCTGGTTCATCTGGGGCGACATGTGGGGCCAGGTGGATGAGACAAACCGCAGGGTGGCCATCGACACGGCCCGGTACCCGATCCTGGAGCTGCGTGTGCGCCAGAGTGTCCCCTCAGCGGAATGGACGCTATACGCCCGGCCGGGGACGGGCACCGCTCTGGTCCACTACGACTTCACGGTTCGGGGGACCCATTGGCAGCGGGTACGCGTGGACCTGCGTCGCGAGGCCCGCTTCACCGGCGTGCTGAGCGCCTTCCGTATCGACCCGACCAATGATGTGGAAGCCCACGTGGAGATCGACTGGGTGCGGCTCTCGGCGGTGCGGGGTGTCGAGCACGGGCGCGTGGAGACCCTGGGCAGGCCCAGCGCGGTCGCGGCCCGGGTCGACCTGGCGGTTCCCGCGACCCGCGCCCTGGCCGGCCTGGAGCAGGAGGCGACGGTCTCGGTGTTTACCGCCGAGGGGGCGCCTGTGTCGGGGCAGCCGCTGGTGGTGGCGCTCACAGATGGCTCCGGGGGCAGCCTGGCCGCCGCCGCGGGCCAGTCTTCCCTGGAGCTGTCGCCCACCTCCCGACGCGGGCTGACGGACGCCGAGGGCAGGCTGCGGGTGAAGTACCTCGCCAGCAGAACCGCGGCCGCCGCGGCCGACACCCTGGCGGCACAGGTGGAATTCGCCGGGGCGCCGGAGGCGAAAGTGGTCGTGACCACCGTGCCCGGCCCGCCGGATCACTATCTCGTGCAGCCGGCGGAGGTCATCACTCTCACTCCCGACAGACTGCCACTGCGGGTGACGGGAACATTGGTGGACCAGTACGGCAATCCCACCGCCCCGGAGGGGACACCGAAGCTGTCGTGGTCGACGGAGGAGGGCGCCACACTGCAGGCGGTTGCCGGCGAGGCGGCGCCGGGAACAGGAAGCGCGGACTGGACGGGGGATCAGAGCGTCCGCTGGGTGTACAGGGCGCGGGTCGCCGATGACCGCGGTTACGAGGGGCAGTCTGCCGAGATCTGCCTCCTGCCCGGCGAGCCCCGCAAGGACCCCATCGTCCTGGGCGACAGCGGCTACTTCCGCCGGGGTGAAGGCGGCCCGGCCTGGCTGGCTCTGGGCGGCTTCTACGCCAACTGGGTGGGCCTGCCCGAGGGCGGTGAAGAGGGGCGGAGGCTGGTCTCCTTCGTGGACGCCACCGAGGAGCAGCTCGTCCACTGGCTGCAGTTCCTGGCCGACCAGGGCGTAACGGGCATGCGCTTCATGCTCAGGGCCCACACCCCCAGGGGCATGGAACCGATGGATGTCATCGGCAAGGTCAACATGCCGCTTTATGCCAGGGTCCTGCGCTATATGGACCTGGCGCGGAAGCATGACATCAAGTTCCTGCTGGTGATCCACGAGGACTATACCAAGCCGGCGTACTACAACAGGCAGGCGCTGGAGACGTTCTGCCTGCCCCGATACGAGGGTGAAGACCTCGACGCTTTGCCGCCCCACCAGCGCCGGTTCGTCCGGGACGAAAAGCTGATTGAGACCATCGCGGAGAAGTACACCGACCCGGATGTCATGGCCTGCCAGGATCAGTACGCCCGCCAGATCGTAGGCCTGCTCAAGGACAACCCGCAGCTCTTCGGCTGGGAGTTTGAAAACGAGATGGTGGATTGCCCGGCATCCTGGGCGAAGCACGCGGCCGAGGTGATCCGCTCCGTGGACCCGGTTACCCCGCTCTGCGCCAGCCACGGCGGCGGCGGCCTGCACACCGCCGACCCCCTGTGGTGGACCACGCAGACCCCCATCGACTTCTACACCTACCACCTGTATCCCCATCGCGGCTCCACCTCCCAGAACATGGACTACGGCCTGGCCTGCGATGTGCTCACCTGCTACGGGCGGATGGC
>CAYRFY010000536.1:4790-5840 GCA_964423635.1 uncultured Armatimonadia bacterium
CTCCCGCTATCCGGCGGAGCGCAGCGAAGACCGGCGCTATCTGATGCGGGACATCATCTGGTTCAGTCTGGTCAACGGCAATCCGGGGTGCTTCTTCTGGAACGCAAGGGGGATCGAGGTGGAGCAGTTCCGTCTGGCAAAGAGGATCGCGTCGGGCCTGGACTGGACCACCTGGAAGCGCCAGAAGCCGGAAGTAGGGATCGTGGTCTCGCATCCCGTGGAGGATGACAAGTACTATCGTACGCCGGAGGGTATCGCGGACTACTGGATGATGGGCCGCTATGCCGACCACTTGCTGTCCAACAGCGTGGACTTCGACTTCACCATGAGCCCGGAGGGCTATACGAAGACGGCGGACCTGGGGAGCTTCGTGCCGCTGTTTGCCGCTAGGCCGCTGGAGGTCTCCGCGGGCTTCCAGGTGCGGACGAACGCCAAAGAGGGCCATGCGGAGGGTCTGGCGTACGTGCGGAACGTCGGAGGGGTCCGCAACTGGCAGGCGGAGCGGATCGACATGTTCATCCGCGACCGCAGGCCCGCGCGCCTGGTGCTGACGCTGGACCTTCCGCTGGACAGAGCCCGGCTCACGATCACCGATCTGGACACCGGCGATGAGCGGCAAGAGCTGGTGCCGGGCAGGTGCCGATTGGAGCTGGGCGAGACGGAGCACGACTTCGCCGTCGTGTGGCAGGCGATAGAGTAATCCACAGGTTCCGTGCCCGGCAGTCTGAGGCCCCCCATGCCGTGGCCGTCGGGTGCAGACGCAGGGGCCACTGCCAAACGCGACGCGCGGGTGCCGGCCCCAATCGGCGGGCTTTCGCCCGCCGCTAGATGACGCCGCTTCGCGGCGCCGGGCGGTCCTTCGGACCTGACGGCATACGGCCTGCCAAGCGACGCGCGGGTGCCGGCCCCAATCGGCGGGCTTTCGCCCGCCGCTAGATGACGCCGCTTCGCGGCGCCGGGCGGTCCTTCGGACCTGACGGCATACGGCCTGCCAAGCGACGCGCGGGTGCCGGCCCCAATCGGCGGGCTTTCGCCCGCCGCTAGATGACG
>CAYRFY010000537.1:0-5838 GCA_964423635.1 uncultured Armatimonadia bacterium
GCCCCGCCGCTGAGAATCCGGCCGAGAAGCCCACATTCGGATGGTAGTGTCATTCTGAGAGCGTCCGCTCCCGGTAAGAGCAGCTCGAAGAATCTCCTGGCGTTGAGCGAAATTCTTCGCCCAAGCGTCGCAAGCTCGAGCTTGCGACGCCGACGCTCCAGAATGACAGGAACCGGGCCGGCCAGACTTCTCGGCCGGACCTCTAGAACAGCCGCCGGGCCCCGGCCCAGCGCGAGGCATAGTAGCTGGAATCCAGGTCCGAGATCTTCACCCCGCTGCGGCTGTTTCCGGCGTGGATGAACTTGCCCTGGCCGATGTAGATGCCCACATGGGAGATACCGTGCTTGTAGGTGTTGCGGAACACCACCAGGTCGCCCTGTTCCAGGGCATCGCGGTCCACCGGTCGGCCGCACTGGGTGTACTGCCCGCCGCTGGTACGCGGGATCTTGAGCCCGAACTGGCCGTACACGTAATGGGTGAAGCCCGAGCAGTCAAACACGTTGGGACCCTCGGAGCCCCTGGAGTACGGCTTGCCCAGGTGCGTCATGGCCTCCCGGACCACGCGGGCGCCGTTGCCCGAGCCGATAACGGCTACGGAGGTCTCCTTGGGGCCGGCGGTGCCCTGGCGGCGCTGCTCGCGGGTCTCGATCAGGTGTCCGGCCACCCAGCCCACCTTGCCGTCGCCCGTGGCCACCTTGTACCAACTGGAGTCTTGGTCGATGATAACCAGTTCAGTGCCGGCCTCGGCGCGCATGACTACATTGGAGTCCGTGTCGGCGGCGGCTCTCACGTTCACCACCGGCCGGCTGACCCAACCCACCTTGGCCTCGGTCTTCGCGCCGTTGACCACCTTCGTCGCCTCCGGCTGCCCCGGAGGCTGGAAGTCCAGCACCCACCCGGCGATCCAGCCCTCCGTTCCGGACTCGGTCTTGACGTGACACCACTGGCCGTCGGTGGCGTCCACCAGGACCGGGGAGAACTTGGGCGCCTGCGACTTGACGTTCTCGTCCAGGCCCGGTCCGTAGCGGATGCAGGTGCCGTCCTCCGCCACCCAGGCCTTGAAGGGCTCGAACATGCCCTTGTCGTCCCCGTCATCCGTGTCCGGCGAGGGGAAGTTGTCCGGCTCACGCTGTGGCACTCCCGGCTCCGCCGCCACCGGGGCCTTCGCCCCGTGCCGCCGCACATACCAGCCCGCCATCCAGCCCGTGGCACCGTGGTCCACCGTCACCTTACACCAACGATCCTTCTCCCCCTGGATCCACAGGACGGTGCCCTCGGTCACCAGACCCTTGGACGCACTCCCCTCGCTGGGCTCGCTGCGCAGATTCACCCGGCGAGCGATGCAGTAGGCCTTGTCGCTCTCGCCGTCCCGGCCCTGTCGCGCCAGCTCGCGGCCCTTATTGAGGTCTCTCTCCAACAGGTCTCCGTGGATCCATCCGGTGGCGTCGGGCCCCTTGCACTTGGCCCAGCCGCCCTGGGTGGCAACCACGTGCACCTTCACCCCGCGGGTGAACTGCGACACCCGGGAGTAGCCCTCCGATGGCCCGCTGCGCACGTTGGCCACATTGGCCGAAACCCACGCCGGCTTCGCCTCCGACGACCCACCGCTTGGGCTTTTCGCTGAGCTTGTGCCCGAGCTCTTGCCTCCGGAGGCCAGCTTCTGCCCCGCCGAGATGTTGAACTCCAGCATGTCCGACCGCACCCAGCCGTACTCACCCTTGAGCGACTTGATCTTGCGCCACTGCCCGTCGCTGGCCACCACGAACACCTTCTCGCCCTGCCTGAGCACTCGTATCACGGCCGCGTCCAGCTCCGGCGCCTTGCGGAAGTTCGCCGCCGAAACCTTGATCCATGCGGTCTTCACCGCCGACGAGCTCGCACCGGAGGCGCTCTTGCCACCGGAGAGGCTTGCAGCTTGCGACGACGAGAAGGTCAAGTACTTCTCCATCACCCAACCTGTCTTGCCACCGGACAGCGACACCTTGCACCAACGGCTGTCGGTGAAGGCCGTCACCGTCACCTTGGCCCCGCGGCTCACGCTCCCAACGCGGTCGGCCTCCGTGGTCGGCCGCTCCCTGACGATCAGCGACTCAGGCAGGACCCACGCCGGTCTCGCCGCCAGAACGGACCCGCAGGAGACCACCGTAACCAGCACAACCATCACTGCTATCTTGGCATGCACGCTGTAGACACCTCGCCGCTTACGCATCCTGCGCATTATAGAATCGGGGGTACAAGCGGTCAACGTCGATGCCCGCTTAAACGGTCTTTTCTGCGATCAGAAACCCTTCGAAGGCTATAATGCCGCGCAATGGTCCGGAGTAATCTCGGAACAGACGCTTTTCTCGTGGCCTTGGGCCGCGCCTCACCGCTCACCTGCCCAACTCTCCTGCAGCCTGCTTGCCGCCGCGTGCCCCGGCAGTCGGCGGGTTTCTCACCGACGCAGGTGGGCGGCACCCGCACAAGCCACAATCCACTTGGACTTCAGACGGTTCAGGAGCCGAGACGGTTCACCGCCCTTGCCGCCCGGACCGTGTGCTGCGTGGGTACCCGGCGCGCCCCATGTCTTCCCGCGACGGGTCGATGGGCCCGAGACCGCGATCTAGAAGCGCGGCCGAAAAGCCCGCCTTCGCCAGGAGTGTCATTCTGAGAGCGTCCGCTCCCGGTAAGAGCAGCTCGTACAATCCCCTGGCATTCAACGGGATTCCTCGCTATCTCGCTACGCCAGATCGACGCTCAGAATGGCAAAAAACGGGCCGGCCGGAATTCTAGGCCGGAATTCTAGGCTGCCGTGGTGATCCTCAGCCCATCGTGGGCGACCTGCAGCCTGGAACCGGCCGTCGCTTTCGTCCAGCGGTCGTGGATGGGCACGAAGTGTTGGCTCAAGTGGGTTGCGTAGCACTGTGTCTGAGGGCTCAGTATGCCCGCGGCGGTGAGCTCGGCCACGAGTCTCTCGGCCTCTACCCAGTTGAGGTGGTGGGTCAGGCAGTCCGGGTGCTCACCGGGGGCCAGGGGGCCGAAGGTGGCCTCGATGACAAGCACGTCGGGGTGCACGGCGGATGCCAACTCCCACCACTGTGGGGCCGGCCACGCCGTATCGGTGGCGTAGATCAGCGAGCCTTCAGCCGAGGACAGGCCGTAGTTGAGGGCCACCTGATTGTCCGTGTCGTGGTTGGCGGGCAGGGCAACCACCCGCATCCCGCCTGCCTTCAGTACATCGCCCGGCGCCAGCTCGTGAAGTGTCAGCCCGTCGCCGTGGGCGGCCAGCTCGGCACAGGCCGTGGAGTTGCCGTACACCTGCAAAGGCCGCTCTCGGTCCGCGGCGCGGGCCAGTGTGAAGATTGCGTCAGGGTCGAGATGATCGCTGTGGGCATGGGTCAGGAGCAGGGCTTCCACATCGCCCGGCGGCACGTCCAGCTCCGCCAGACGCCACGCCACCGTCGGCCCGCAGTCCAGCAGTAGCCTCCCATTCACCAGAGCCGAGGCGTACGTGCGCACATTGAGGCCCCCTATCTCCCGAGCCTCGCGGCAATTGGGGCAGCCACAACTCATCGCCGCCGGGTAATCCGCGGCACCGCTACCGACGAACAGAAGCTCCATGGATGCCTCCTGTGCTATCTCTCGCGCCTACCCGGGCGCCCCTCGACGCCGCCAACGGGACGCTGAAACCGGCGACGGACGCCCCGGTGCTCCGAAGCGTCCGTCGTATCTACCCGTAGCCGCGCCGGTCTTGCGGGAAGCGTGGCCGAGAAGCCGGGCGCGCCCGACTCATGTCATTCTGAGCGTCAATCTCGCGTAGCGAGATGGCGACCAATCTCGTTGAATGTCAGGGGATTCTTCGGGCTGCTCCCTTCGGGCGCGGAGGCCCTCAGAATGACGCGTCCCGGCGGATGTGCGCCTCGCGGCCGGATCTCTACACCTTGACCTCCGAACCCTTCTGGCCGGACTTGTAGATTCCGTCCAGAATGCGCTGGGTCAAGATGGCCTGCTCGCCCGGCACCGGCGACGGGCCATTGCTCTCGATGGCGGCCACGAAGCGCTTGATCTCCTCGCTGTGGGAGGCGATACCGGCGTGCGGGTTGATCTGCGGGGTGCAGTTGACCAGCATGCCGTCTTGCTCGCGCACCAGCGTGAGCGGGCTGCTCTGCATGCCACCGGCGGTGCCGGCGAAGAAGCAGTTGCCGGTGCCGGAGGGCGCGTTGATGGCCCAACTTGTCTCAAAGGAGATGGCGGCGCCGTTGGCAAAGCGCACGAAGCCCGCGGCGAAATCCTCAGGAACCGTGTACTTCTTGGGGTTATGCTTCATCAAGGAGGGCTTGTTGGCCAGCTCCAGCCAGGTGCCCGCCGAGACGGAGACGGGCTCGGGATGGCCCATGATGTGCAGGCACAGGTCGAGGATGTGCACGGCCAGGTCGTAGCAGGGGCCACCGGCCGACATCTCCTTGACGATGAAGGCACCCCACGCGGGCACGCCCCGGGGCCGCAGCAGGCTGGCGCGGGCCCAGTAGATGTCTCCGAGGTAGCCGGCATCCACCCAGTCGCGCATGGCCAAGGAGGTGTCCTGATAGCGCATGCTCTGGGCAACCATGAACAGCTTGCCGGCGTCGTGCCCCGCCTGGGTCATCTGCTCGGCCTCTTTGCGGGACACAGCGATGGGCTTTTCTACGATGACATGACAACCCGCCGCGAAAGCATCGATGACTGGTTTTTTGTGATAACAATTCGGGGTACAGACATCAATGATGTCGAAGGTTGCCTTCTCCAGCATGTCCTTGTAGTCGGTGAACACCATCTCATCGGGCACTCCCGCCTTCTCGGCGGCGGCCCTTGCGGTGGCCTCGTTGACATCGGCGATCGCCGCGATCTCGCAGTTGTCCAGGGCCTGCCAGCCCGGAAAATGCGCGCCCTGCGCGATGCCGCCGGCACCGATGAACCCGACCTTCAGCTTCTTCTTGGCCATCCTTAGGTCCCTCCCAGTGATGTCTTGCGCACGAGCGCCGTGAGATCGGTCAGGCATGGCTCGTGTCTTGGGGATTTCCGCGCGAGGCTCCCATTGCCTCGGCGTGGCTCAGGCGGGGGGCCGGGGCGCGGATGCGGCGAACTCGTCCTCCGGATCGAAGGGCGGGGTACAGACGATCAGGCAACGCAAGTGCCCGATAGCACGGTGGCAAGTCCCCGGAGGAATATAGACCACATGCCCGGGCAAGACTGCGTATCGCCGCTCACCCAGCTCGATTTCGCCCTCACCTTCCAGCACATAATACACCTCAGTGGTCCGGCGATGGTAGTGCTTTTCCGCATCGAATAGGGTGGTGATGTGCAGGCCGCTGGGAACGTCGTCGGCAGCGGTGAGTACACGAACACTTTGCCCGCAAGGGCAGGGCACGGGCACCACGTCATCGCTGTGCCGGACAATGGGCGTATCGCGCATGAGATCAACTCCTCTGTCTGTGTCGACAGGGCAGTTCGCGCCCCGGCGGCGAGTGACCTCCAGAAGCGCGGCAGTACAGTCCACATCCGCATGGGAGTGTCATTCTGAGAGCGTCCGCTCCCGGGGGGAGCAGCTTGAGGGATCCTCCGGGAGCTAGGGAGATCCTTCGCTCTCTCGCTGCGCGTGCTGGACGCTCAGGATGGCATCTTTGCGCCAGGTCCGGTCGAAGAGCCCAGATTCGCATGGGAGTGTCATTCTGAGAGCCCGGCTCCCGGAGGGAGCAGCTCGAAGAGTCTCCCGGGATATCGCGAGATGGACGCTCAGGATAACATCCTTGCGGCGGGCCCGGACTTTTCGGCCGGACCTCCAGCGAAGCTCCGCCTCAAACCGACGAGCACGGCGCGGAG
>CAYRFY010000538.1:0-5835 GCA_964423635.1 uncultured Armatimonadia bacterium
CGCTCCACTCCGCCGCCCCCCACGAGCACTGCTCTCCCCCTACTGGGTACCCTTTACACAACCAACAGAACGTAACTGCCCGGCGAAGGCCCGAGCCCATACCCGGGGCTCTCTTGCGTTTCTAGAGCCGCTTTGCGTAGAATGGCGGCTGTGTCGGCCGCCGGGGATTCACTTGTGACCGGTCCGGCGGCACCTTACTACGCAACCACACTCGCCGGAAGGGAGTGTCTCCATGGACGGTTGTCCCGACTGCAGGCCGCTCGCCTCCAGGAACGAACTGGAGCAGGTACTCACGGAGGTCTTCGAGCGCACCCCCATACTGGACCTGCACACCCACGTGTACAGCGCGGACTTCGGCGACCTGCTGCTGTGGGGGGTGGATGAGCTCATCACCTACCACTACCTGATCGCCGAGGTCTGCCGGGCCCCGCATGGTCCCACTCCCGAGCAGTTCTACGCCATGGACAAGATGCGGCAGGCCGAGTGTATCTGGCAGAACCTGTTCGTCGACGGCTCGCCGGTCTCCGAGGCCTGCCGGGGCGTGCTCACCACCCTGTCGGCCCTGGGCATCGACGTCAACGACGGCCTGAGCACCGCCCGGGACTACTTCATCGATGTCACGGTGGACCAGCACATCGACAGGGTGCTGCAGTTGGCCAACGTCGAGGCCGTCGTGATGACCAACGACCCCTTCGACGCCCTGGAGCGTCCGGTGTGGGAGGCCGACGGCTGCACGGACCCGCGGTTCATCCCGGCCCTGCGCATCGACGGCGTGCTGGTGTTCTGGGAGCAAAACCGGCCTATCCTTGAGTCCTGGGGCTATGAGGTATCCGGGCAACTGGACCGCCGGACCTTCGGGGAGGTGCGGCGCTTTCTCTCCGATCAGGTGCGCTGCATGAAGCCCGCCTACATGGCGGTCTCGCTGCCCGACACCTTCGCCTATCCGGCGCAGACGCCGACGGCGGCGCTCATCGACAATTGCGTCCTGCCCGTCGCCCGGGAGACCGGGACCCCCTTTGCGATGATGATCGGGGTCAAGAGACAACTCAATCCGGCGCTGAAGCTGGCCGGCGACGGGGTGGGCAAGGCGGATATCCGCACGGTGGAGACAATGTGCGCCACCAACCCGGATGTCAAGTTTCTCGTCACGATGCTATCCCGTGAGAACCAGCACGAGCTGTGTGTGGCCGCCAGGAAACTGCCGAATCTGATGCCCTTCGGCTGCTGGTGGTTCCTCAATGATCCCAGTCTGATCGAGGAGATCACCCGCATGCGCCTGGAGCTGCTGGGGCTGTCCATGGTCCCGCAGCACTCGGATGCCCGGATTCTGGATCAGCTCATCTACAAGTGGCGGCACTCCCGGGCGGTGTTGCACAAGGTCCTGATGGACAAGTACCAGGACCTCATGGCAACCGGCTGGGCCCTGACGGAGGAGGCGGTGGAGGCCGACGTAACGCGGCTTTTATCCGGGAACTTCCGGGAGTTCGTGGGGCTGTAGGAACCCGTCACCGGGACACAAGGCCAAGCCGCCCCGCCCGCGGGCGAGGCGATAGTCTGCGAACACAAGCGACGGCGCAACCGGCGCCATGGAGGGACGAGCAGGCATGGCAAGGACCCAGATTGCCGCACAGCTCTATACCATACGAGACTTCACCAAGACGCCCGCCGAAGTGGCCAAGTCCATGGCCAAGATCCGCGACATCGGCTATGATGCCGTGCAGATCTCGGGCATGGGCCCTATCGACCCCACCGAGTGCCGCAAGATCATGGATGACAATGGGTTGGAGGTGGCCGCCACACACATCGGCTTCGAGCGCATGCGGGACGAGACGGCCGCCGTCATCGAGGAGCACAACATCCTGGGCTGCAAGTACCCGGCCATCGGCGGGCTGCCCGGCGAGTACCGCACCGGCGCCGAGGGCTACGAGCGCTTCGCCAAGGAGGCCACCGAGGTGGGCCGGAAGCTGGCCGAGGCGGGGCTGACCTTCGGCTATCACAATCACAGCTTCGAGCTGGAGCGCTTCGGTAACCGCACCGGGCTGCAGATCATCTACGAGGACAGCGACCCCACCTACGTCACCGGCGAGATCGACACGTACTGGGTGCAGCACGGCGGCGGCGACCCGGCGGCATGGATCCGCAAGCTTCAGGGACGGATCTTCCTGGCGCACTTCAAGGACATGCGCATCGTCGGCGGCCAGCAGCAGTATGCCGAGGTGGGCGAGGGGAACCTCAACTGGCCCAACATCATCGAGGCCTGCAAGGGCGCCGGGGTGGAATGGTACATCGTCGAGCAGGACCAGTGCTACGACCGCGATCCCTTCGATTCGCTGAAGATCAGCTACGAAAACCTCCGTTCCTGGGGCCTGAAGTAGGCCTCAATCCGGTAGCGATAGGGCCGCGGGACCGCCGATGGAGGCGGTCCCGCTTTGGTTCTGCGACGGGAAGGTGGGCGCAGGAATAGGCCGCCTGTGGCCCATCGGCAGCGACAAGGGGCGGGACCCGTGGGGAGAGGGGATGGTCGGCAGTGACCGGGGTCTGGGGTCCTTCAGTCCTCCAGCAGCGCACCGGCGCCCTGCCCAAGCAGCTCCGCGGCCAGTTCGTCTCCCAGCGCCTCGGCCTCCGCGGCCGCCCCCGACACCCGGGCCCGATAGCAGGGAGTGCCTGCGGGCCCGAGGACAACGCCCTCGGCCGTGCACCTGTCGCCCTCGACCCGGGCGAGGATGCCCACCGGCACCCGACAGCCGCCGCCCAGGCGAAGCAGGGCGGCGCGCTCCGCCGCGGCGCATGCCCGGGAGAGCGGGCAATCCACAGCGGCCAGGAAGCCTAAGGTGGCGACGTCATCGCTCCGGGCTTCCACGGCGATGATGCCCTGCCCCGCCGCGGGCACCATGACCTGAGGCGACAGCCACCGGGTGATCCGGTCTGCCAGGCCCAGGCGGATGAGGCCGGCCCCCGCCAGCACGATGGCGTCCAGCTTCTCCTCCGCCAGCTTGCGCAGGCGGGTCTCCACATTGCCGCGGAGGGGCGAGAAGCTCAGGTCCGGTCGGTAGTGGGCCAACTGGGCCCGGCGCCGCGGGCTCCCCGTCCCGATGCGGGCCCCGGGCGGGAGCTCGTCGAGGCCTTTGGCCTCGCGGCAGACCAGCACGTCCCGGGGGTCCTCGCGCCGGGGCATCGCGGCCAGCACAAGGCCCTCGGGGAGCTCCACCGGCATGTCCTTGAGGCTGTGCACCGCCAGGTGCGCTCGTCCGTCCAGCAGGGCGAGCTCGATCTCCCGGGTGAACAGCCCCTTGCCCGGAATCTCGGAGAGCGGCCTGTCCAGGACCCGGTCGCCCTCGGTCTTGAGGGTGAGCAGCTCCACCCGCAGGCCCGGATGCCGGTCACACAACTGACGGCACACGGCCTCGGACTGGGCCAGCGCCAGCCGGCTGCCACGGGTGGCCAAGATCAGGCGCTCAGGCATGGCCGCCGCCCTTCACCACGGAGAACGCCTCCCCGGCGGCCTGCACGATCCGCTCCACGTCGGCGTCGCTGTGGGCGGTGGAGAGGAAGGCGGCCTCGCAGTAGGAGGGGGCCAGGTACACCCCACGCTGGAGCATGGCGTGGAAGAATCGCGAATAGGCCTCCTTGTCGGCGCCGGCGGCCTCGTCGGCATTCCGCACCGGGCCGGAGGTGAAGAACGTCGTCATCATCGAGCCCACGCGGTTGCAGACGGCATCGACCTGAGCCTGCTTCGCGGCGGCGACCAGGCCTGAGGCCAACAGCGCGGACTTGCGCTCCAGTTCCTCATAGACTCCGGGCTCTCCGAGGGCCTCGAGGGTGGCGATCCCGGCGGCCATGGCTACCGGGTTCCCGGCCAGCGTCCCGGCCTGCACCGCGGGGCCCAGAGGGGAGACGGACTGCATGATCTCGCGCCTGCCGCCATAGGCGCCCACGGGGAACCCGCCGCCCACGATCTTGCCCAGGGTCGTCATGTCGGGCGACACCCCGTACAGCTCCTGCGCACCGCCCCGGGCCACCCGGAATCCGGTGATGACCTCATCGAAGATCAGCACGATGTCGTTGTCGGCGGTGAGCCGTCGCAGGCCCTGGAGAAACCCTTCCTCCGGGGGCACCACACCCATATTGCCCGCCACGGGCTCGACGATGATGCAGGCGATCTGGTCGCTGTAGTCGGCCACCAGCGCCTCCACCGAGTGCAGATCATTGTAGCGGGCCACGAGAGTCTCGGCGGCGTACCCGGCCGGAACCCCGGCGCTGTCCGGAACTCCATACTGCATCCCGGTGGAGCCGGCCTTCACCAGCAGTCCGTCGGCATGGCCGTGCCAGCAGCCGTCGAACTTGAGCACCTTGTCGCGACCGGTGAAGGCCCGCGCCGTGCGGATCGCGCTCATGGTGGCCTCGGTACCGGAGTTGACCATGCGCACCAGCTCCAGCGAGGGGAAGCGCTGAGCGATCAGCTCGGCCATGCGCACCTCGGCCGCAGTGGGAGCGCCGAAGCTGGAGCCCTTCTCCAGGGCCTCCCGGGCCGCCGCCACTACCCGGGGGTCCGCGTGGCCCAAAATCAGCGGGCCCCAGGACATCACCATATCGAGGTACTCATTGCCGTCCACATCCCACAGTCGGCTGCCGCCGCCGTGGGAGATGAAGCGGGGTGTGCCGCCCACGGAGCGGAAGGCCCGCACCGGCGAGTTCACCCCGCCGGGCAGGTACTCCTGGGCTCTGGAGAACAAGGCCTCAGACCGAGGGACATCCATCGCGGTCCTCCTCAATCAGGACGACGGTACCTGGGACTGGTCTTCTTCAGCTCGGCGACGGTGGGCAGCATGACGTACTCCGAGAGCCCAGAGCGTTCGGCCAGCCCGGCCACCACCTGCTCCGCGGCCGCAGGGTCCTTGGCATGCACCATCGTATACAGGTTATAGGGGAAGCTATCCAGCGCCGGGCGGCTGTAGCAGTGGCTCACTCTGTCGTCGGCGGCGAACAGGCCTCCTACCTCGCTGAGCCTGTTCTTTGGCACCTGCCAGGCCACCATGATATTGCCCCGGATGCCCACCCGGTGGTGCCGCACCCGGGGGCCCAGGCGCCGGATCACGCCCTGCTCGTGCAGGCGTGCTGTCCGCTGCAAGAATTCGTCGGCGGCCATGCCGATCTCGGCGGCCATCACGTCAAAAGGCTCCGGAGCCAGGGGGATGCCCTCCTGCAGGCGCTCCAGTACGTCCCAGTCGCGGTCATCGATCATCGGTCATCTCACCGGCCGCGAAGGCCACGCGGATCTTGAACACCTCGGAGGCCGGCAGATTGTGGATCGGGCCGCAACCCGTCCGCCGGGAGAGCTCGTCCAGCAGGGCCCGGATCGCCTCCTCCGAGGGAGCGATCACGGTGAACCACATGTTGAGCTCATGGTCGCGCAGATAGTTGTGGGTGACCTGCGGCATGGCCTCGAGCACTGCGGCCACCTGCTCCACCCGCTCCGGCGGGACCGTCATACACGCCAGCGTGCTGCGGTAGCCCAGCTTCCTCGGGTCGAGGAAGGCGGAGACCTCGCGGACGACGCCGCGGTCCCGCAAGTCCTCCAGAAGGTCGATGACCTCCTGCTCGGAAGAGCCCACGGCCCGGGCGACGGCGAGAAACGGTCGCGGGACCAGGGGCAGGCCTTTTTGAGCCTCCGCCAGCACGCGTGCGGCAAGGTCGGGCATGTCGGCCTCACTCCCAGACATTGGCAACGGCGTCCTCACCTCCGCCAGAAACCGAGACACGGATCGCAGGCCTCCGTGCCTGCGGTCTTCCAAGACCGCACGGTGCACCACCCGGCCTCCGCCAGAATCCACAACC
>CAYRFY010000539.1:0-3790 GCA_964423635.1 uncultured Armatimonadia bacterium
CCTGCTCCAGCGGCGAGGGTGGCCAGAAGTACAGGATGCCGCTGTCGCGGTCCAGGTACCACTCTCCCGCGCGGTCCAGCTCGGGCAGCAGGTTGTAGGCATAGTAGTACATGCCCTTGCGGAAGCCGTAACTGTGCTGAGGCTCGGCTTCGAGAGTGATTCGGTGGGCCTCAGTGTCGATGCTTGCCACCTTCAGCCGCTGATCCGCCCAGTCCCAGAACCAGTAGCCATGGAGCATGACATCCTTCTCATTGAGCCAGCGCGAGGGCCGGTCTCCCTCGTAGCCGATGATCCCGTCCATGAAGCCCTTGGTGCCCCGGATGTCCTGGGGCCGTTCGCCGAAGACCTCGGGGATCGTGATGTAGCCCTCATTGGGCCACCGGGAGAGCGTCATCGGCTCATCGTTGAAGAAGACCTCGAGGCCGGGAGCCGAGGCGCCCCAACTCTGGCCTGCGGCCATCACTCCCAGGTCCGTCAGGCCCTGGGCCTTGAGATCGGCCTGCCAGACCTGACCGCGCGCGGCGGGGTCCAGGCGCTCCAGGACCGCCGCATCCGTCACCGGTGCCCAGCCGGAGACTACTCTCCCACCCATCAGACGCACGGTGTCTCCCGGACGCGAGCGGTAGACGATGGGAGCGCCTTCGGCGCCACTGTCCTCGGCGGACAGCTCGAACGCGGCCGCCAGCTCGTAGATGCCTCCCTGCAGTTCCACGACGATGCCCCCCCGGGGCAGCGGCCCGGCGGCCTTGAGTCGGCGGATCTCGTCCCGGGCGCGCTCCAGAGTGGCAAATGGGCCGTCCGTGCCGTCGGCATTGGGCTCAGCCGTAGCGCCGGACCACGCGTCGTTGCCTCGCGTGGAGACATACAGAGTCAAAGCGGGCTCGGCGGCGACGGCCAGCGTCAGGGCCAGTAACGTCAGAAGGATCGGAACGAGGCACTGCGACATGCGTGGCGACCTCCTTGCGCAGCTCCGTGATGGGACTGCGTTCGATGGCGGAAAGCTCGCGGCCATGGGTCAGACGCTCCCCGCCGGCCAGGGTGTACGGGCGGCCCCCACCACCCGCGAAGAGCACAGCGGGTACCGACGGGGCGAGGTGCGGCGCTGCAGCCGACGGGACAATCCGGGGAGCGACGACAGACGGCACCCGGTTGACGGCCTCTGGACGCCTGGCGACAGGTTCCAGACACGGTATTCCCGTCCCCGTGAGGCGCAACCTTCTCCACCGGCGGAGGCCCCTGGTAACCCCGCGTCGCAAAGCAGGGGAAAGCGGGGCGCGGAGCGAAGCTGGCGCAGTGGGCGGCGGGCGATCGTTGAGCGAAGAGGTGCATCCATGGTGGGTCTCGGCAACGTCGGCTTCTATCTGGCGCTGGGCGCGGTGGCCGCCCATGGCGCATCATTGCCAACGGCTTTCGGCGTGGGCTCCGGAACCGTGAGCTATCCGGAGCCCGCCTGGATGGAGGGCTCTTTGGGCTATACGGTCGACGGCGTCCCTATCGTCGCCCGCGCCTCGGCCTTCGGCGCTTCGCCCGACTGGAAGCAGCAAATCCTCAACTTCCGAGAGGCGGAGATCCGGCGTGAGGACGACTTTGGCGGCCGCAAAGTCACATGGCGCAAAGAGGGGGCCTTCGGATGGGCCGAGCAGGAGGCCCTTCTCGGCCCCGCGGGCCTCGACCTGGTCTGGCGCTTGCACCTCACCGACTTCTCCGGCAATCTGGAGATCAACGTCTGCTTCCCGGACTCCACGCTCGGCGTCTCCCCGTATCACGCAGTGTTCCGGGATGGCGGAACTCAGTCCGATCAGCTCTGGGTCGAGCAGCGGGCGGCGCTGCGAGACCTGCGCTCCCTGGCAATCGAGACACCGCAGCGGCGCATCCTCATCGACGCCGGGGACCAGTCGGGCTGGCAGTTTCAGGACGTCCGTCGCAGTGAGAACACCCGGGGCCTTTACCGCATGGTCTTGCCCCTGTACGGGATCGGAGGCCGCCACAGCGGCGAATACCGGCTGCGCATCCGCGTGGGCACTGCGACCCCTGAGTTCCGCCCGCTGGAGCTGGGCGCCGCGGCCAATATGGGCCTGCGCGACGAGCTGGAGGGCGACGGGCACGGGGGCTGGACGGATCAGGGCGACAACGACCTGCGCGAGCTGCCCACCGGTGTGCAGTACCTGCGCGGTATCCCGTTTCGTATCAGCGAGGATCCGGAGCGGGCGGTGCTAATGCTCAAGGGCGCCGAACGGCAGTACTTCGCCGCTGAGGCCACGGTGGCCGTCGGAGGCCGTGTGGGGGCCCTTTACTTCCTCCACGGTTGCGCCTGGGCAGGGGCAGGGAAGAGAGCCTTCACCGCCACCGTCCGCTACGAGGACGGCGGCGCCGCGGAGACACCCGTGCGGGTGGGGCAGGAGGCCCTGGACTGGTGGGGCGTGCGGGACCTGGGTGAGGAGGCAAAGGTTGCGTGGCGCGGGGCCAATGCACGCTCACCCATCGGCCTGATGGCACTGCGGTGGGTCAATCCGGAACCGGAGCGAGCCGTGCGCGACCTGCTGCTCCGCTCGGGAGACGGTCCGGTGGCGGGAATCGTGGCGATCACCGTGGCTTCCGCCCCCGTGCCGTTCTCCGGAGCCACGGCGGGTGCGGCCAGGCTTCCCCAGTTGAAGGTGGCCGCGGCCGGCCAGATCGGCCTGGACCTGTGCTTCCGCGAGACCAGACTGGACCCGGACTGGCGGAGCGCGGACCTGAAAACGAGCGATGACCCGGGGTCCTGTGATCTGCTACTGGTCTGCGAGGACCTCGCGCCGGAAACAGCCGGTCAGGTGGTGGACCGGGTACGTGAGGGCGGGCGCCTGCTGGCGTTCGGTCCCCCGCCCGCCGGGCTTGCCCACATCCTGCCGGTCACCTTCGCGGACCCGCCGGTGCTGCGCTCCATCGCCCCCTACTGGCGCTGGGCCGAAGGTGAGGACAAGGCGTTCTTCCTGCATCCCGCCGATCCCGCGGGCCCGCTGACCTCAGGCTTCGACCTGCAGCAGATGCCCCCGGCCGGAGCGCTGTACGAGTTACGGCCCCGCGAAGAGGCCACTGTAGAGGCCGAATGGGTCGGGACCGACGGTGAGCGCTATCCCGCCGTGGCTTGGAGCGCGGTGGGAAGCGGGAAAGTGACGTACTTCAACCTCCCCCGCCTGTACCCGGCCTGCGGCGGCACCGACCACGGCCGCCTGTTCCGCTCCGTGAACCGCTACTGGGACCCCCTGCTGCTGAGGCTTGCGTATCACGCGGCAGGGCAAGATGACGTGGCCGTGGCCATCGGTAGGCTCTTCGCCGCCAAGGCCGACAGGGAGAGACTGCTCGCGCCCTGGGCCCGATTGCAGGTGGGTCTCGAGGATTTGGGGGCGCTGGCGGCGTACGCGGGCAGTGATGAAGCCTCAGCGCGTCTCGCCCACGTCGAGGATCTCGCCGCAGCGGCCGAGGCCACCATCGAGGCCGGCGACGCTGCCATCGAGGGTCTGCTCGGGGAGCAGGCCCTCCCGGCCTATGCCGAGGCGCTCGGGCAACTGGAGGCCGCCCTCGCGCAGTGCGAGAGCGCCACGGAAACCCTCCGGGGGCAGCTATTGGGGGCGGGCATGCTCGCCTTCACCCCCGCCGCCGGATCGCCGGTACGCGTGGGGACCACTCACCTGCACCACGGTCTGGTTTACCCCGGCGGCCCCAGTCGCAAGTGGCTCTACGACCGCGCATTGCAGGCCATGCGTCGCGAGCTGGGCTGGGACACCTTCGACATCGTCGTCGGTGGCTACAG
>CAYRFY010000539.1:3800-5831 GCA_964423635.1 uncultured Armatimonadia bacterium
CTCGATGACATCATCGCCTCGGCACGCGACAGCGGCATGGACATGATCCTGTGCACGGTGGCCGGGGTCTTTGCCGCCGAGGGCGAACTGACCCCCTACTCCGAAGCGGACAACGCCCGGCGGGCGGAGGTCTTGGCGACCCTCGCCCGATACCTTGGCCCCGAGCCGGGCTGCTACGGATTCGAGCCCAATAACGAGCCCGGGATGGGGGCCAAACCGGACGCCATGTTCGGCTACGACCCCGAGACGATCGGCCGGTTCCGAGGGTGGCTGCTGGAGCGCCACGGCGACCTGGACAAGGTGAGTGCCGCTGTGGGTGAGGCCTTCGCCACGGCCGAGGAGATCACCCCGCCGCGTCCGGAGGACATGGAGCAGGTCGGCCCCGGCCGGGTCTGCCGGGCACTGTGGGCGGAGTGGATCGAGTTCCGCTTCGAGCTGATGGAGCGGATGCACCGCAGCGACTACGAGGCGCTGCGCGCGGAGAGTGACAAGCCCATCTTCGACCGCACCGCCGGTGACGGGATGAACTGGTGTGGCGTGCCGGGCAGCGGCGCTCTGCACGCGGCCCGGCAGGACCGCCGCAGTCTGTGGCACGACGCCCTGGGTTCCCACGTGATCTCGCCCTTTCTGCTGGACTACCAGGTGGGCATGAGTCGCGGCAGGCGCATCGTGCAAAGTGAATACTACTGGAGCACCTACGGCGGGGCCTCAGACGGCGTGCGCTATCGGTTCGGCGGCAACTTCATGCACCCGTACCAGGACAACGATGCCCGCAACTTCGCCGCCGTGGGCCGCAACTTCTGGAAGGCTCTCTCCCGCGGGAACGACCTGTTCACCCTCTACTTCGCCAACCCCGCGAATGTCTACGCGCAGTATGACGAAGGTTACTGGGGCGCCCACTGCGCGTACCTCGGCGACGGCTCGTTCAAGGCCATGACCCACGCGATGAGCGTCTATCCCGCCGAGGCCAATCGCCTCCGCGGCGAGCTTGTGGGCGCCACGCATGTGCCCCAGGTGGGGATCCTCGAGCCTTTGGCCTCCATCGTCCACACCACCGGCACCGCTGTGGGGCAGGACGTGCGAGACGTGCAATACGAGGCCGAAGGGCTGCACCGGACGCTGCTGGCGGCTCACGTGCAGACGGAAGTCGTCGGCGAGTGGCGGCTGCTTGAGGGCCCTCCGGCGGAGCCGGAGCCGGGGTCCTCCGTGTCGGCCATGCCACGCGAGCTGCCACCGGTGCTCATCGTGCCCTACGGCGTGTTTCTCAGCAATGCCACCCAGGACCGGCTCATCGATTGGGTGCGTGGAGGCGGCGTGCTCCTGGCGACGGGCCCGATAGGTCTCTACGACGAGCTCGGGCGCGATTCGGGGAGGCTCTTGCAGGCGGCCTTCCCCGGGGTGACGCCGGCCCGTGGGGACGGAGCCGCCACGTCGGTGGAGAACAGCAGCCCGGTGCGTCGCCGCTGGAGCTTCGCCGGCGGTGAGGCGTGGCTGGGCTATGCAGACGGTCGCGCGGCGGTCCTGCGCGGGCCGATCGGAGCGGGTGAGCTGATCGTCACCGGCTTTGCCTTCCTTGACGGAGCGCAGACGGTGGGGGAGCTGGTGGGGGCTCTGGTCGGCAGCTACGCGCCGCCCCGGGTGACGGCCGACAACGAGCGGGTGCAGGTCTACCTGTGCCGCCGTGGCGCCACAGACGTGCTGTACGTTATCAACGAGGACCATGCCTACGGTCAGCAGGTTGAGGTGAGCCTGGCGACGCCTGCGCTCGTCAGCGATCTGCGTCTGGGACTGACGCTGGGGAGTCGGGACAGGCTAACGCTGAGCCTGAGGCCGGGAGAATGCCGGGTGTTCCGGCTCGAGGGGTCTGAGTAGGTTAGGGAGCGCAACCACACCGGCGCTGGCAGGCCCGCGCCCTACAACGCGGCGGCGTTCGCCGTTGTCTTAGCCGTGGCCGTGTCCGTCCCTTTGGCCGCGGGCGTCTCGGCCGCACTGCCGTTGGCCGTAGCCGTGTCCGTTCCTGGGACCGCGGCC
>CAYRFY010000540.1:0-5830 GCA_964423635.1 uncultured Armatimonadia bacterium
TTCCCGCGGACGATGGGGTCGGCGTCCTTCACCTTCCCCACATCGCGCACCAGCTCACGCGCGCCTCAGGCTCCGTCTTCATCTGCTGCAGCTCGGCATACAGCCGACCGACGTACAGCCAGAGCCGCACAGCATCTTGTTGCGGCGACACCGGCATTGCGTATTCAGTTGTCTGAGTCATATCGGGGTCCTCCCGATGACAGCGCCCGGCCAGTGTCAGCTGCAGGCGGCGCTTTGTGCTATCCCCGGCCGGCCGTAGCGTGCGGAGCGCCGCGAACGCCCGAAGTTACTTCCTGTTGCTGGTTCGCGGTCTTGCCCTACCTCGCCCCCCCTTGCCCGGCTTCGGGCTAACGTCCGTGCGTGGGCTCCGGCCGTTTTCCCTCGCCCGCAAGCTACTGCGCGAGAGGGGCCCGCGAGCAGGGCGCGATGACCGGGGCGCAGACGGCCTGCAGCCCGAAGTACAGGAGCCCCAACGCCACCGACCATGCCCAGTGCCGCAACCGCAGGCCACGAAACACGGGTGTGACCCCATTGGAGCCGCGCCCGAGATACTCGTCGAGGTGAGCCTTGATGCCCGCACCGGCCCAGTCACTCCACCGGACACCCGCGAGCCGATCCAGGATCGGCACCGGGAGCGTGGCGAGCACTCCGCCACGTTCCCGGTGGAGCCGGCCCGCATGTGCGCTGAGCTGCACGGGAGCGAGAGGGTCAGGACCGTCCTCCATCCGTTCTCAGGTTCGCCCTCGCCGCCGGCCGGCAGACGCCTGAACTCGAAGGCCGCGGGAACGATCGGAGGGCGGCTCCATGGGCTTGCCAATGAGTCTGCGATTCGGTATACTCGATTGTAGACAGGAGGTCTTCCCAATGGCAAGCACGACCGTGCGTCTCGCCGAGAGGACGAGGGACGCTCTCCGCCAACTGGCGGCCCAGACCGGTCAGCCGATGAGCGTCGTGCTGGAGAGGGCCGTCGAGGCCTACCGGCGACAGTGCGTCTTCGACCAGGCTAATGCGGCCCACGCCGCCCTCCGCTCTGATCCCGAGGCATGGGCTGAAGAACTGGCGGAGAGACAGGAGTGGGAAGTCACACTCGGCGATGACCTGGCGGAGGCCAAGGCATGACCTCGCCCAAGCCCTCTCGCGGCGACATCTGGCTGCTGGACCTCGACCCGACGCGCGGCCACGAACAGGCGGGCAAGCGTCCTGGGCTCATCGTCTCCGCCGACCCGCTCAACCAGGGCCCGGCGGGTCTCGTGATCATCGTGCCCATCACTTCCCGCGAGCGGGGCATACCATTCCACGTTCGGATCGAGGCGAGCGAGGGGGGGCTGCGCCAGGTCAGCTTCGCAAAGTGCGAGGACGTTCGCTCCGTATCAGCCGACCGCCTCATGCGGCGGATGGGGCGGGTTGAGACCTGCACGATGGAAAAGGTCGAAGAGGGTCTCCGCACCCTGCTCAGTCTCTAGTACGAAGGCTCGATACGAACGCCGCAATCGGTCGATGTGCCGAGTGGTCGTCCAGGACCACTCTCAGCTTGGTGTTCTCGGGATGGGCGGCGCCCAGCACATGGACGAATGCGACGAACTCCCGGCCGCGATGCCGGCCCTGCACCATGGCGTGCACGATGCCGCTGAGCTCGTTCCCCACCTGCCGTGCCCCCGCGCAGGCGCCTGTCCTCATCTCCGAGAGCAACTACCGGGTTGTTACTCCTCACACGAGGTGCACGACCTCCCGGCCCCGCTCCGCGGGCGACTGTGCCACGAGTCTTCGGCGGCAGTCGTTGGGCCCCTTCTCGGCACGGAGCAGGGAGACCGGGCCGCGAGCCGTTGGATGAGCAGTTCGTCCGGGGCGGCCATGGGCTTCCGGTAGTGCTCGCCAACGTACGAGTTCGACGGATCCGCCATCTACTGTGCCGCACTGCTGCAGAGGCCGACCTCTGACGTCGGTCTGTCGCCGCCCTTCCGCGGGCGGCAGCCCCATCGATACGTGCGAGCCCCGGCCCTCCGGGCGCCCAGCGGTGGACCCATACCCTCGACTTCCCCCCTCCCGACAGGTGCCGGGCCGGCTATACGGGCCAACCCGGCGGAGCCGACGCACCGATCCCCTGCCGCGATAGGACCGCGTGCAGCCACCGGCGGCCACGGCCGCATAGGGGCTCAGGCCACCTAGCGCGAACCCAGCCACACATAATCCAAGCGGCAGGTACCGGTCAGATTCGTGCCGTCGCTGAGGTCCAGGCGCAGTTGCTTCAGCCGGCCGGTCCACCCGGCGACGTCGCTCATATCTATGGTGTAGACCCGCGGACCGGGGTCATCCGGAACCACCTCGAAGACCTTGCTGTTGGCCTCCTCCCAGCCGGGTGCGCCGGCCGTCGTGAAGCGGAACCGCATGTGGGTGGCCAGGGTGTGGTTCTGCAGGCGGATTGCGATCGACCCGCAGCGCCCCAGATCCACGTCCAGATCGTCCCCGGACAGCAGGAACGCCTCCTTGCTGTCCTCCACCGCCACCATATAGTAGCCGCCGGCAACGTACTGCACCGGGTGAGCGACGGTGGACCACGTCGGATGCTTCCATTCACGGACCGCCGTGCCCAGGTTGGCCTCACTCCAGCCTTCCTTGTCCAGCGGCGAGTTGAACTCCCACGCCTTCACGACCGACGTGCCCGGCGGCAGGATGTGAACCGTCGCCATGTCGCTTTGCCAAAGCTCGCCGTCGTCGGCGACGAGACGCAGCAGATAGTCGCCCGGCGCGGAGAAAGTAGCATCCGTCTCGGCCGATGTGCCATCCAGGAACTTGACGCTGCCGGGCCCCTCCAGAACCTCCCAACGCACCGCCGGGGCCTCAGCGCCGGGGCGCCCGTCATCGCGGACGCTGCCGGTGAGCCGCGCGGTGGTCCCGTCCGTATGCAGGTCCGGTCCGGCGTCCACCTCCGGCGGGGCGTTGAACGGCATGGCCGCGTCGAGCTGCGCGATGGTGTCGTAGGCAGTATTGTCCCGCAGCGTCCACTGTGTGGTCTTGGGCGCCTGGTTGACGAAGAACTCCACCCCGGGCCAGAGCACATAGCCGTTGTCGTGGACCACTCCGTTGCTGCAGCAGATGCCGGGGTCGGAGCTTCCTCCCCAGATGTAGATCTCGGCCGGCCCCAGCTTGTGCGCGGTGTTATTGGCCAGGAAGCGCGAATGGGCGATCTCCACATTCCGCGTCTGTGGCGCGCGCAGCCCCAGCACCTCGATGGCCGCACCCGCATTGTTCTGGAAGGTGCAGTGGTCGATGAGGCAGCCATCTCCGGAGTTCTCGAAGTCGATGCCGCCCTGGTCGTGAGAGCCGGAATCCGGCTGATTGCGCCAGGTGCAATTGCGGATGATCAGGCCCCGCGGGTCGCCCAGCATGATGCCCATGGTGCCCGCCGAGGCGTGCCATCCCGCCGCGTCAAAGACGCTGTTTTGCAGATAGGTACGCCGGATGCGCACGAGGAACGGGTGCGGCGAGGTGTTCCGCACGTAGTTGTCGTGGCAGTACAGCCGGTCCAGGACGACATCATCGCCCGCCACGAAAAAGCCGCTTGAGGTCTGGAACATCTCGCAGTCGCGGATCACGACGTCCCGCAAGGATGCGCCCGAAAGCCCGATGCCCGCCGACATGGAAAGCGCGTCGCCCCGGGCGCCGTGCCGGTCGAGCCATTCCGGAATGCCGTGGGCGTTGGGCCGATAGAGCCCCTCGATGTGGTGGGCGATGCAGTCCTCGATGAGCAGCCCGCCGTGCCCCGGCTGGGAGCCATGCACGATCAGCCCCTTGCCGGCATAGCACACCACCAGACCGCTGACCTTGAGATAGTCGGGATCGACGATCAGCACACACCTGTCGTCGATGTCCCAATTGCGGCGGATGATCGGCCGCGGCCCCTCGCCATAGGCCCCAATGACCGCCCAGTTCTCCACCGTGCCACGGGCGGACAGCGACAGCTCCTGGCCAAAAACACTGCCCCGTTTCAGAAGCACAGCGTCGCCGGGCCCCAGGGTCATGCCGTTCACCCTCGTGAAGTCCTGCCAGGCCTGGGCCTCCGAGAGGCCCGTATTGGCGTTACTGCCCTGCACACTGTCTATATAATAGGTATGGCCCCCATGGCGGGGCGGGTCCATGCGGGCTCTCTGTGCCGCGCCCCGGTCGTCCGGGGGAAAGAACACCAGCGGTCGCCGCACCACCACCGCAGAGACCTCCTCGGCCGTCAGGCGAACCGCCACCTCGTCATTGCTCTCCCGGTCGGCCACGACCCGCCACCGCACGGTCTCCGTTGCACCGGTTGCCAGGGTACCCAACTCCTGCTCCGCCTCATCGAGGCAGCGGACCGCATCGGGCACTTCCAGGCGAACCGACACCCCCGCCACTCCCTGACTGAGGTTCTGCACCACCGCGGTCAGCGTTTCAGGCACGCCGGCCCGCATGATCGCGTGCTCCTGCGTCACATGGGCGATATGGACCGCCGGCTGCCTGGGATTATCCAGGCGGACCCCGTCCACCCACATCCCCGGGCCCCCGATGCTCACCGGGTTCGGGGTGGCCCGGCACAGCCCACTGCGCGTGACCTGTGTCTGAACCCCATTCACCTCCAAAGTCAGCGTCAGCCCGTCCCAGCCGGCGATGACCCGATACCACTCACCATCCTTGATCGGGACATTCGTGCGCACCCGCGGCTCCCAGCCGCCCAGGTTGACGAAAAACGCCAGGTCGCTGCCTTCCTGCGGCGGATTCACGCGCAGCATGAACTCGCCCTCTTTGGCCACGATGGTCTGGAGGTCGGCGGGGACGCTCTCGAACAGGACGCGGCAGTCCAGGTGGAAGCCCGGGGCAATCTGCAACGCGGGGCTGTCGGGCACACGAACCGGCTCACTCAGCGGGCCCAGCGCCTGCCCCACGGGACCCGGCCCGAACCGCACAGCCTCCCCCGCGCCGTGGTGGCCGTTGCCTGAGGCGTCCCGGAGGTCGCCCTCGAAGGGCCAGACCGCCTCGGCCGTCGAGACGGCATTGGGGTTTTCAAGCCGCACGTCCTCGATGGCTCCACTGAACGGACCGAACCGGAGCGGCCCATGCGTGGGGCGGAAGTTCCCCGTGTGCTCCCGCCGCTGGACCTCACCATTGACCTCCAAGGACAGCGTCTGCCCGTCCCAGCCGGCGACCAGGTGATACCACTGCCCCACCTGCGGAGCGACCTGCGACCGTACCCGGGGCTCCCAGTTGCCGTCGAGGTAGACGAAGAACGAGAAGTGACTGCCCTCGGCCCGAGGGTCTACCCGGAGCATATACTCCCGGTCTTTGATGGCGACGTACTGTGTGTCCGCCGGCGGTGCGCTGGGCCGCACCCAGCACTCCAGCCGCAGACCCGGCGCCAACCTCAGCTCCGGCGCATCGGGGACGGCGGCACCGAACTCCTGGGCGTCCAGGGCCGAGCCCTCGCGTCCCTCGACGAACTTGGCAGTCGGGCAATAGCCGTCATTGCCGCGACCGCTCTTGTCGGCGAGGTCGCCGTCGAAGGGCCAGGCCGCCACAATATCGGCGGTCTCGGCGGCGGGCTGTGCCACGGCGAGCGGCGACAGCATCACCAAACCCATGAAAGCAGCGAGCCTGTGCAGCCCGGGCATGCTCAGTTGCCGGAAAAGCGACACACGTGCACTGTCGGTATGCATGGCTCATCACCTCAGGTGGGATAGAGAGCGGTCTCAGCGCCATCGCCGTTGGCCGTTGGCCGAGCACCTTCCAGGCCGTCGGCAACACACCCCGGGGAACCACCGTGCCCGCGGGGCTCCAGGCCCGCAGCCGTTGGCCGTTGGCCGTTGGC
>CAYRFY010000541.1:0-5827 GCA_964423635.1 uncultured Armatimonadia bacterium
TTTCGGGCGCGCTTGCGGCCAAATGTGGCTCCGGTGCGTTCATGCATAATGTGAGCTAGAGGTCCGGCCGAAAAGCCCGGCCGGCCCGGTTTCTGTCATTCTGGAGCGTCGGCGTCGCAAGCTCGAGCTTGCGACGCTTGGGCGAAGAATCCCGTTGAATGCCAGGGGATTCTTCGAGCTGCTCTTACCGGGAGCGGACGCTCTCAGAATGACACTCCCATGCGAATGTGGACTTTCCGGCCTCACCTCTAGCGGCAGGGGAGCGGCGCGGCACCTCGCGGCCATTTCCGCCCTCACCGGCCGCTCGTCCGGGAGGATAGGGTAGAGGGTGGCGGGAGTGAAGCGCCCTCGACTGCGGTTGGCGCCGACGCGCCGACTATCGCAGTGCCCACTCACTTGACTATCCGGCGGTCTTATCGGCCCATGATCATCTCGGATCTCATCACAGTCAGGGACGCCACCAGAAGCATCGACCTCGCCGCCGTGGAGGAGCTCTCCCAGCGTCTGGAGGCCGAGGGTGCCGATCTTACCCTGGGCTCCGTGGGGGACTTGCAGGAGCTCCTGGGGGAGTACGTCTCGGGGCAGGATGCTCCCGTGGACGTGTTGCGCGTCCTGCTGGGGTCGCTTACGGCCCAGGTGGAACGGGGCGGCGCATTCCTGGTGCGCGGCTCGGGCGGGGCGGGGAAGTCACATCTGCTGGCGGCCCTAACGCTGCTTTTGCGCCATGCCACGGCGTGGCCCGTCTTGATCCAGGGCCACCCCGGATACTCGGATCTGCGGACCGCGCTCAAGGGCAGGCGGTTCGTGGTCGTCCCAACCGCGCTCTCGGAGCATCGCGGCCATGACGAGCATCTGGAGGACGTGATCTTCGACAAGACGGAGCAGGTCCTGCGGGCGGCGCCCTTCGAGATTCCGCTCCCGCTGTCCGATGAGTCGCACGCCCTGGATCTGGTCGTCCGCCACATCGTGCCTCGCTACAGCCAGGAGCTGGACGCCTACACCCGCAAACACGTGCACCCCCGCACCACCTGGGACGCCCTGCGCCGGAAGGCCCCGGGGCAAGCGGTGCATACCGCCCGGCAATTCGCCCAGGAGATCGGGTATCCGCTGGACTTCCGGCAATCCCGGGTGGAACGCCTGTCGAGCCTTCTCGATGTGGTGCGCGAGCGCGAGCTGTCCGGCATCGTGTGGCTCCTGGACGACCTCCACCACTTCCTCAGCGGCGTCTCCACTAAGGCGATCCACGGCGACTGCTCGTTTTTGGAGTTCATCGGGCAGCGCGCGAAGATCGGCCCGTTGCATCTGATCGCCACCCTGGGCGAGGGACTCGACCAGGTCGGGATGATCGAGCCGTATCTTCTGAACGCGATTCGCTCCAGCTACCGCACCGACGTGGTGCTGAGCGCCGAGCAGATGCGCACGGTGGCCAGCCGGCGCCTGGTGGAACGAGTGGACGAGAAGCAGTACGAGGCGGCGATGGAGCAGATCCGCGCCGCCTACTCCCAGGCTTTCGGTGCAGTGGCATTCACCGGTGAGGATCTGGCGGAGGCGTACCCGCTGCATCCGCTGGCGTTGGAGTGCCTGGAGAGCATCGCGCAGAGGTTCTTTGGGACGGCCGACTCGGTGGCGGCGTTCCTGCACGATCTTCTGGATCAGACCCAGATGGCGGGCCTGCTGCGCCGCGACTTTCGTCGTCTGATCACCATCGAGGACGTATTCGATTATCTGCGGCCGCGCATCGCGTCGCACCCGGAGGTCGCCGCGTACATCTACGACGCTCTGGACTTCTATGACAAGAACGCCCATGAGATCTGGGGGGAGAGACCGGAGTTGTGTTCGCGGGTGATCCGTGCGCTGATCCTGCTGCGGCTGTCCAATACGGCGGCGTCGGTAGGGCTGATCTGCCAGGCTCTGGGCCTGACGGAGGGGGGCGCTCCGGTTATAGATGCGGAGACCGCAGGGGCCGTGTTGGAGGCCATGCGGCTCGCAGGAACCTTCGTGGACAAGCGCCGCCGTGGTCCGGATGGCCCGCCGGTGTACGTCGTGGAAGTGCACACCAGCGTGACGGAGTCCGTGCGTCGCCGGATTGCGGCGAAGAAGGCGGCGGTGAACCTCGAGGACCCCGGAGCGTGGCTGCGGGTGCTCTCGGCGTGCGATGAGGCCGCCTTTCCCCTGGGGCAACTGGTCGAGGCCCGCACGCTGGAGGTGCAGTGGCAAAACAGCTTCCGCTGCGTCTCGGCCCATATCGCCAATGCCCAGGACCTCTCGCTGTCCGCCGTGAGCGGCTATGTCTCGGACCTGGGAGACCCTTCCACCGTGGAGGACGTCAATCTGCTCCTGGGCAGCCCGATCAACGTTGAGGGCCAGGCGCGTGTGTGGAGCCAACTGCGGGAGGCCGCACTGTCCGGGCGCTGGGCGGCGGCCGTCTTGTTCTGGCTTCCCCGGGCTCTGACGGCTCAGGAGCTGGATGAAGTCAGGGAGTTCGTGGCGGTGGAGGAGGCTCTTGAAGAGGAGGGCGCCGCCGGGGAGGACAGTGGTGTTCGGGACCAGTTGGTGGAGCTTCACGGACCGTTGCTGGCCCGGGCTCGGCGGGCCGTGCGCGACGCCTACTACGGGGGCGAGGTGATCTCGCTGGCCGGGCAGAGCCTTGCGGCGGGAGAGCTGAGCTCGGCGGAGGGCAATTGGTCGACCACCCTCGAGACCATCGTGGCCCCGGCGCTGGCCCGCGTGTTCCCGGACTTCGCGCAGATGGCGCCGCGCAGGCCTCTGGTGACGAGGGAGCATATCGACGCTCTAGTTGACCAGGTGATACGCCCCGGAGCGGTCACGCTGCCTGCAGGAGGGCCGCTGCGCGATCTGGTGGACAGCTTCCTGGTGCCGCTGGGCTTGGTGACCATCACGGACGACCAGTGTGTGGTGGACGTCAGCCGCAGCCGGGTGGCCGCCGATATCCAGGCCAGAGTGCGCGTGCGTGACCAGACGCCGCAGTACGAGACGGGGCGCGCAGTGTCTTGCTCGGACCTGGCGCAGCACCTGGTCAAGTCAGGCCTGGGCCTGCCTCCGGAGCTGTTCGAGCTGGTCATCGGTGCGCTTCTGGCGGCGGGGTATCTGGCCGTGGTGCGAAACCAGACGGAGCTGGTGCCTGTGGAGCAGGTTGCCACACCGCTCAGCGGGTCGGTGCAGTTTGTGGCCCGACCGCCCCTGATGCCTCCCACCCAGTGGCAATTGCTGTCCCGAGTGACGCGGGTACTTCTCGATCTGGGGCTCTCCGGCCCGGAGCACGGCGCTCAGGTGCGGGTCTGGCGTCGGCTGGTGGCCGCGCGTGCCGAGCACCTGCAGCGTGTGGCGGAGCTGCGCGGGCGTCTCGAGGCGCATATCGAGGCTCTGGGGCAGAGTGAAGCCCACTGGCGGGAGATGCTGGGAGTGTTGGACGATCTGGTGCGCTGCCTGAGCTGCATCCGTCCAGAACTCCATCCGGCCATCGGGCTGCAGGAGTTCATCAACGACGTCACGGAGTTCCTGAAAGAGGAGCAGGGCACCATCCGTCTGGGGGTTCTGTTCCGTCTGGCCGAGCGTCTCGAGCACTATCTGGACAATGTGGCCAAGGAGGTGGTGGGGCTGCGGCGTTACCTGCTGTCGGGAGACCTGAGTATCGCCGACCGCGCGGACCTGGAGACCCGTCGCCAGACGCTGCTGCAGATGGTGGGCTCCGGCGAAGCACTGCTGAGCGAGGAGATGGCCCTGCGGCGGCAGGTGCAGATCTTCCTGGCCTCCTACAAGCGCCACTACATCTCCTGGCACGGTCGCGTCTATCGGGCGCCGGTGTTCGATCAGTACCGGGCCGTACACCAGTCGCCTGAGATGCGGGCGGCCCTGCAGCTCGGCAAGCTCCAGGTGAACGTTCTCGTCACGGCCCAGGACATGGGGATGCGAGTGGAGGCCGAGGTGGAGAGACGCTGCAATGCCACAGACCTGTCGGAGACTTTGGACCGGTTGCCGGTCTGCACTCACTGCCGTCTGCGCCTGGACGAGGAGCCGAACCTAACCCCGGTGGACGTCCTGCTGGAGCAGACGCGGGAGGTGATGCTGGGCTACGTGGCGGCCCTCGGCACCGAGGAGAACAGACAGCGGATCCGTGACTACGCGGCCGTCATGCCTCGGCGCGGCGACCTGCCGGCGCGGCTGCTGGCCATCGCCGACCTCGGGCCTGAGCCCGGCGCCAGGGAGATTCTCAGCCTGTTTTCCGAGGATGCGGTGGTTCACATCAACCGCGTGCTCTCAGGCAAGACCCTGGTTCCCCGGAACTTCGGCGAACTGCGGGACGCTCTGCATGGGCGCACACTGACGAAGACCGAGGCGCAGGAGCTGTTCCAGCGGTGGATGTCCGGGAACGGCGGGCTGGACGGGGACGAACTGCTGCAGATCGACGACTGAGTACGCACCGACGGTCAGCCGTCCGTCGGCTCCGTGGTCTGTGGGCCGGGTCCCGGCGCGGCGCGGCCGAACCGCAGCCGGCCCGAGGTATGGCTGTCCCACACGTACTTGACGAGGCTCGCGTTCACAAGGCCCCAGAACGCCGCGGGCCAGTAGAGATAGTGGGGGCCCTGCACGTGGAGGATCGGCACGTGGATGGCGGCCAGCATCGCCAGAAGGGCCCAGGTGGGGCCGCTGCGCACGTGCAAGAGGGCGATGATCCCCAGGAGAAACAGGGTCATGGTGCCGATCGCCGCCACCTCGCGCGGGACCGTGATGATGGCGAAGTTCCCCGCCAGCACCTGAGCCAGTGCGCCCGCCCCCAGGACCATCACCAGGGCCGGCCAGATGATCGCCGGCCGTCTAGCCAGCCGTGCGTAGACGTACAGGCACAGGGCGAGGAATAGAGACAGCACCACGATCCAGGCCCCGCGGGCGGTGATGATGGCCTGAGGCAGCTCGGCGGCGTACCACAGCACCTTGGCCAGGAAGTACCCCGCCTCTCGCGCCTGGGGCCCCCAGGCCTCGGGCACCATGGCCCGTCGGGCCAGTAGGAAGCCTCCGGCCAGCACCAGGCCGGGCACCGTCAGCCGCCACATCAGCCCGGGGCTCAACCGTCGGGCTCCCTCGCACTGCTCCCACAGGCGCAGCGACTCCGGCCCACGTCGCAGTAGCACGAGGAGGCCGGCCAGCACCGGTAGGGTGATGGCCATCTCCTTGAACAGGAGGGCCACGCCCCACAGGGCGATGGCCCAACCCAGATGCCGGCGGTGACCCCCGAGCAGCCAGATGTCCAGCAGGATCAGGGCCGGAAAGCAGCAGGCCAGGCAGAGCTGGTCGGTCTGCCCCGGCCACCAGGCCACCACGCCGTAGGCAACCGGAGCCGGGATCCAGCCCGGGCCGGAAGGACCGCGGCGGACATTGAACAGAACCACCGCGAGAGCCGCGAACACCGCGCGCTCCCGGGGCGTTCCGGGAAGCAGGCCGTAGGCGAAGCGGAACAGGAATGCGCAGATCAGCCCGTGCAGCAGCCACGACACGATCACGTAGCCCTGGAAGTCCCAGCCGAAGGCCTTGTACTGCAGCCAGAAAGCCATGCTCGACAGCGGCCGATAGTACGGGGAGCTGCTCTGCACCCAGGTGCCCGACCACCAGCGGAGAATGTCGGGCCAGGTGGCCTTCTCCGCACACCGGGCGATGTCGACGCTGTCGGGACTGTCGGAGTACACCTTCAGGGTATGAGAGTCGAAGACGCCGTATGCGGTGGCCGCAAGCCCCACAAGCACCGAGAACAGGAGCGCTCCCCTGTACCAGCGTTGATGTGTTGAGGCGCTACTCATCCGGGAGACCTCCG
>CAYRFY010000542.1:0-5825 GCA_964423635.1 uncultured Armatimonadia bacterium
GCTCGAGCTTGCGACGCCGACGCTCCGGAATGACAGAAACCGGGCCGGCCGGACTCTTCGGCCGGACCTCTAGTGCTCGGTACGCGCAATCACGTCGGCCTGCGCCTCCGGCGACAGAGCCACGAAATACTCGCTGAAGCCGGTGATGCGCACACACAGAGTGCGATACTCCTCGGGCCGCGCCTGTGCCGCCAGGAGTGTGTCGCGATCCACAAAGGTGAAACCGATGTGCGCGCCGCCGAGGCCGAAGAAGGTCTCCACCAGCTCGGCGACGATCTGGGACCCGGGAGTGCCGGCGAGCTTGACGTTCAGGCCCCCGGTCGTGGTGCGCTCCAAAGGCAGGGCGGCCACCGAGGCCAGCAGGGCCGTGAGGCCCTCGCGGTCGGTGCCGTGGACGGGCGACTGGTTCTCGCTGATCGGCTCTCCCTGGAGACGGCCGTCGGGTGTTGCCGGCAGCTCGTGGCCCCAGTTGATGTGGCAGTGCAGGGAGTAGATGGCGGATGTCAGTAGGTGGCCGTGGGGGTTGGGCGCCTGCTCCAGGGCATCCTGGGCGATGTCGCACACCCGCCGCGCCAGGCCGTCGGCCCCCCTGTGGCCGTTGCCGTACTTGGGCAGCCGTGTCTTGATCTCGCGGCCCAGATCTTCGTGGCCAGAAAAGCCGTTGCGCACGATGGCCAGAAACTCCGCGAGGCCGAACCTCTTCTGCTCAAACACGAGCTCATCGATCGCGATGAGGGAATTGGCCACCGTGGCCACGCCGCCGAAGAAGTGGTACTGGGCGGGGTGGCGCAGGCCGCCGTTGGCGGCATCTCGCCCCCGGGCAACGCAGTCGCAAAGCAATAGGGATTCGACATGCATGGCTTCGGACCCGCCGGCGCGCAAGGCGGCGCGCTGCGCCACGGATTGGGCGGTCAGCTCTCCCGCGACCTGAGCGAAGCTGTGCAGAACGTCGTCCAGGCTCCTGAGCCGCTCCGGCCCCGGCAGCCCCGACACCCGGGTCTCACCGCTTACCGGGTCCTTCCCGCCGTCGAGAGCCACCAGCAGCCAGTGGGCCATGTTGTGGAAGACGTCGCCGGCGCGGAAGTCGCAGGCGCCCGGGATGTCCGCACGGTTGCAGGCGGTGAGGGCGTAGCCGGCGGCCTCCTCTGCGGATAGGCCCAGATTCCGCAGCCCGGTTACGACGCGGTTGTCGTTCCAGAACTGCACCTGACTGCTGCAGGTGGCGACTGCCTGCTGCACGGCCGGCCTCAGTCCGGCGGACAATCGGCCGGCGACACGCACGTTCACCATGGGCTGGGGCACGGCGGCCAACGCGACCGCGCGCAGGATCAGTGCGCTCAGGTCATTGGACTGATCGATGCCCTCCGGCGAGGTGCCGCCCACAACCACATATTGGTTGGAGGCAAAGCAGGGCACCGGCTTGGGGCGATAGTTGTCCGTGGTGGTCCCGGTGATCTCTTTGGTCTTGACCGCGAAGTGCGCCAGGTAGGCCAGGGCCAGGTCGGGGGAGAGCGAGCCGTCGGCCAGGCCCTGCTCGTACAGGGGCAAGAGGTACTGGTCCATACGGCCGAAGGCGAAGTCTCGGGCGCCGACATAGCAGCTCAGGACCAGATGCACCAGCCAGATGGCCTGGAGGGCGGAGAAGAAGTCGGGTGCCGGCCCGGCGGGAGCGACCTGCAGGGCCCTTGCCGCCAGGAGCAGACGACTGCGCCGGGGCTCGGCGCAGCCCTCGGCAGCGCGCAGGGCCGCTTCGGAGTACCTTCGGGCGAAGTGGCAGATCACCTCACTGCAACGCTGCACGTGGCCACAGAACTGCCGGGCCTCCTCCGTCCCCAGGCGCTCGGCGGTCCTCCACGCCTCCTTCGCGATGCCACTCAGGCCTCTGGAGAGCAAGGTCGGGTAGTCAGCAGTCAGATGGCCGCTGGACCCAAAGCCCGCCAAGGAGGGGATGTAGTCAGCGCCCGCTTCCACAGGCCCCTCCACGACACGGCCGAGGATGAGGTCCTCGGCCTCGATGGGCGTGGACACCCGCTGCAGGAGCTCTTCCAGCACGGTGGCGCAACGCTCGGGCATGGGAACGGTCTCGATGCGCGGGGCCAGCGCGGACAAGACCCGCTGACGCTCCACGAAGCAGTGGGTATCGTCGCCGGCGTAGATCCGGTCGCGCAGCGGGTCCAGCAGAGCGAGTATGTCAGCGGGGCGGGTGTGGCCTTCAAGCTCTGTCTCCATGAGGCTTTCTGGGGCTCCTTGGGCGCGTTTGCGGCGTTCTCGCTGTCCTGTGACCACGGGCTTCTCACCCGCCTGCCGCCGCGGTCCCGCTCTCGGGACCGACGACGGCGAGAGGGCGCGGGCGTCTTAGCCCAGCGTCACCGTGGACTGATCCCGACCGGCCTTCTGCGACACGGCGCTGATGGTGACCTGGGCTCCGGCGTCGGCGGTGACGAACCACTCCAGGTCTCTGTAGCCGCAGGTGCCGGCGAGGTGGCCGATCTCCTGCACCGGCCCCGCCGCCGAGACCACCGTGGCCCCCTCGAGGCTCACTTTCACCGGCTGCTGCTGGGCGATGCGGTGGCCGATGGTGGTGATCTGGGTGTCGAGGTATCCGGTGTTCATCACGGTCGCCCGCACGCGGTAGACGTTCCCGTCGATGCGCTCGGCGGAGGCCTGGATGATCTGTATCCAGGGGCGCCGCCCGGCGTGGTCAAGGATGAACGACGTGCAGCCGGCGGCGATCTTGTCCATGTCGGTGCTCAACGGATTGGCGGCGAAGTGCCGCCGCCAGCCGCCGATCTCCACGGGCCCCAGTTGTGGGTGGTCGAAAGGCCGCCAGGGAGTGAACCCGCCCTGCTCGGGATTGGCATCATGCCACTTGAGGGCGACAAGGTCATAGTCCCGGCGCTCCTGCGCCGTGGAATCGAAGTACTTCTCCGTCGTGATCCCCAGCGAATTGTAGATATTGCCCAATTCGACCTCGTAGACAAACAGCCCCAGGTGGCGGTAACCCCAGTCGTGGAAATGGCCCTGCAGGGCGATGGGCTTGCTGGATGTGAGGCGGTAATCCACCACGGCACGCTGCCGGAAGCCCGTGAGTTGTTCGCCTCCTTCGCCGATCTCCTTCATCTTCTCCAGATCCGCCGGGGCGATATCGTCATCGCTGCCGGTGGACGGCGGACGGAGCACGGAGTTGTTCCCACAGTGGAAGCCGAAGATTCCGAACAGATTAAGGTGGTCGTAGACGAATCGGGCGAAGGCCTGCATCTCGGGCTGTGAGAAGGGGAAATCTCCGGCTCCGCCCTGCTCGTACTCGGGCTTCCAGTTCGCGGCCCAGTTGCGGTTGAAGTCCGCATACCTCTCGGCGGAGACGATGGTCCCGCCGTCGTAGTCGTGAACGAGGCCCTCGTTATAGAGGAAGTAGAACGGGCCCTCGGTATCGGTGGCTTCTCGCGCGATGAGCATCCGCTCGTCCTCGGGGTGGGGCTTGAGGTTACCGCGCGGATCTTGACGGCGCATGTGCAGGATCAGGCCGTCACCGTCGACATCCGCCTGGTACAGGCCGTTTTTGCGGTACCGCGGGGTGTTGCGGCTACGGATCGCGCCGCCGGTGGTGAGGATGAACTCGGCCCCGTCCGGGTTCATCCGGGGCACGATATAGAATACAATCTGCCGCAGCAGGTCGGCGATGGTCCTGTCCTTCTCGGCGCCCTCGAGCAGGGACCGGATCAGGTGTAAGGAGGCCGTGGTTCCGGCCACCTCGGGGGCGTGGACATTGGCCTGCACGAGGTAACCGGGCTTGAGGTCGGGCTCGTCACAGGGCGCGGTGATCCGCGCCATCATCAGGGGCCGATCCTCCGGCGTCCGGGTGAGCTCGTGCAGGGAGACAAGGTCGGGGTACTGCTGCTCTGCGGCGGACAGGAAGTCCAGCATCTCCTGCCACCGGTAATAGTGGTCGTAGACGATCTCGGGCAGCCCTGGCATGGGGTTCCTCCCGTTGATGGGTCTTGGAGCGGGGTAGATTCGGAGGGTTCGCGGCCACGAAGGCGGGGACCTCCACGAGGCGGCTTGCGGAAGCATCTGTGTGTCTGTGGTCCGGGTTCGTGCCTCCGGCGCCCCACGGATGGACCGGAAGGTGAGGTGGGCCTGCCCCGTGCGGGCGCGGGACCCGAAGGCGCTCCTTCTCGCGGCGGGATAGTGGCGACCGGCATCGCCGGTAGCCCGTTGACCTCAAGCCGCCCATCCCGGCCGTCTCTACCACAGATCAGCCGCAATTCGTGACACGTCGCCCTCGCCCTGCCCGGTGCTCCCGCACCGGCCTTGCTGACTGTCACCCATGTATGCTACTCACACATCGGCCGGTCACCTGCTATTGCGCCCCTCGGCCCGCGTATGGTATACTCTTGCGTTCCTGTAGTACGAATCTCAGAGAGTGTCGCCGCGCGGCTTCGTCGTGGCGGCGTGTTGAGGTGTCAGCATGAAACGGACTTACCAGCCCAAGCGAAAGCCCCGCGCCAGGAAGCACGGCTTCCGTGCCCGTATGTCCACCAAAGCCGGCCGCCGCGTGATCGCCGCCCGCCGCCGCAAGGGCCGAGCTCGGCTGGCCGTCTAGCTGGTGAAGTCCGGTCAGTGAGCAAGATCAAGACGCTGCGGACCAGGAGGGAGATCGACCAGGTCTTCACTCGCGGTATCCGTCGTCGCGGTGGCCTTCTCTCCATCGCGGCGCTGCCTCGCTCTGCCGGGGAACAGCGGCGGGCGCTGTTTGTCACCTCCAAGAAGGTAGGCAACGCCGTAGTCCGCAACCGCGTGAGACGGCGGCTGAAGGAAGCCTACCGATCCCTGGAGGCCGATCTGCCTCCCTCGGATGTGGCCTTTGTGGCCCAGCCGCGGGCGGCGGAGGCCGGCTATGCCGCCCTGCTTTCCGAGATGGCGAGGCTCCTTTGCAGGACCGGTCTCTACCGTCCGGACGGCTAACGCCGAGCGGAACCGGAGTTGCGGAGATGATGGGGCGTCTGGTCAGGCTGGCTATCATTGGGATGGTGCGCCTCTACCAGCGCACCATCTCTCGTATCATGCCTCCGACTTGTCGCTTCGTGCCCAGTTGTTCTACATACATGATACAAGCCGTAGAGCGTCACGGGGCATGCCGCGGTATGCTGCTGGGACTGTGGCGCATCTTGAGATGTAACCCTTTCTGCCGGGGTGGATTCGACCCCGTGCCGGTTGTCTGGGGTCGGGGCGAGAAATGTGTCGGCCCGGCACGCCACGACGACGCGCGCCGCCACGATGGCGCTCCGGATACCACCGGTGAGCAGACCAAGATCTGAGGGAATGGATGGCCAAGGCAACGACCGCCGCCCCGCTGTGGGCGGCTTGCGTGGTAGTGATCGGATGTCTGCTTGTCACCTCCGCGGCGCAGGCGGCTCCCGTCACGTACCAAGATGGGCTTCCGCCCGCGCTGAAAGTGCAGGTCAAGACGACGGCCGACGGCGCCGCCGATCCGGCCGACGCTCAGGAACAGATTGCGCAGCTTGACCGGTTTGTGGAATGGGCCCGGCAGCGTAAGCCCAAGGTGGGCTTCCTGGACAAGCTCCTGGGCTCGGCCAGCGCCGTGCGCCCCGTCGCCCTGGAGGACCTCTTCCGCTACGCCTCCTCCCTGCGTGGCCAGCCCGTGGTCATTTCCGTCGAGGGGCTCTATGAGAAGGCCGAAGAGGCCACGGCCAAGTTCCGCACCGACGACAAGCACTGCCTCATCGAGCTGGCCGACGGAGCCGTGCCCGAAGGCTTCGGCACACAGGACGTGTTCGGCCTGCCGGTACAGGTCGAGGGCACCA